>CALRWX020000014.1:0-53001 GCA_943371975.1 Pseudanabaena sp. UWO311
CTTCGACTTCGCTCAGCCAAAGTTGGCTGAGCGAAGTCGTAGCCATATAAACTTGGTGGGACATTTTTTCTCATCAAGTCCCTAAATTTGTTATCGAACTTCTACTAAAGTGGCGCTTACAAAAATCATTACGCCAATGCCAAACCAAAGCAAAGTTGTAAATTCAGGACTAACTAAACTATTACCTAGTTGCAAAAGGGCGATCACAGTTCCTGTGATGCTCGCAAGGAAGATCGCCAAAAACCAACGCCAACTAGATTTGGCCGATTGCTTAGATGATTTTTTTAAGTTCTTTGCATAGGTCGTAGGACGATAAACTTGCGTAACAGGTGAAGAGCGTTTACGGTTTGTTTGAGCATAAGTTCTAACACTAGTAACAGGGCGATGTGCTATTTGAGTGGCTACTAGGGTTCTTTGGCTTTTCTGAGCATAGGTTTTTTGAGGATTTCTTACGGAAAATTGAGACTGTAATTGCTTGCGACCCAAATATAGATGTTTTTCCAAATTTTTGAGCCTTAGCCAAAATAAAAACCATAGAATAATTGCGATTGCACCCAGAGCGATCGCAAACTTAACTAAAATAAGTAGCAAGTCTATGTTTTCTTGATTAGATAAAAGAATTGCCATATATGCTGATGTAACTCAGTCAAATTTCGGATTTACTGCAAGTTATTGTTTCATCTAGCTCATAACTTCACGAACTAGAAATCGTCACTAAAAATGTCGCTAAAAACATGGAAATATGGCTTATAGCAATGCAAAAAAACAAATAAAAGAAGACGGCGCACTGCGCCGCCTTCTTTTATTTATAAAAAACACAAAGAGAGGGCGTACTGCGTCCCCTCTTTGTTATTATGTTTGGCTACTTAAATAAGTTAATTTCACATTGGGAGCTAACGTAATCACATCACCATTTCGCAAATCATAGGAAGATGAAACCTTCATATGATGATTGATAATTACCCCATTGACACTAGGCTTGCCAGATAAATCCCCATCAATAATTCGATATAAATACTTGCCGTTCTCCTCAGGTACTCGAAGCAGTACCGCATGTTGACGAGAAACAAATCGTGAATAAAGTCGAATATTATTATTCACATCCCGCCCAATTGTATACTTTAAGCCGTCAAGTGCGAGTTTTCTACTACCTCTCGCATCTGTGATTAATAGAGTGTGACTAACGTGTATTTCGCTCATTAGCTCACCAAAAAAAGATGTAGATGTGGCTTACCAGCGAAAAGTATAGGGTACTTGTAGGTATTTAGTTTAATCTCGCTCTACTTTACTCTACAAACGGATTGAATTATAGATTTTTTATTTAGCCAAGTATCTGAGCTTCTATGTCACTCATTGCGTCAAACCTAACCTATAGGTTCAATTTTGTGCAACACATGTACTAATTGCTTATTTAAAGTTTCTTTCGTTAAATCTTAAGATTTATAGTGCTTTAGGCGCAAGATACATGATATGGACTTCAGGGGCAAAAGTAACGATATCGCCATCTTTTAAGTCATAGGAAGAGACTTTTCGCAAGGCGTTAAGGACTATTCCGTTTTTGCTAGGTTTTCCTGAATCACTGCCATCGATAATGCGATAGGTATCGGGGCGATCGCGATAATTTACCTTAATCAAAACTGCATGATAACGGGAAACAAAATCAGAATATAGGCGCACCGAGTTGTCTTCCTCCCGACCAATTGTATATTTATCGGCAATCAATAGCATTTTCCGAGTTCCATTGTCATCAGTCACAACTAAAGTATGTTCGGGAGTGAGATTGACACTAATTTCAGTTTCATCATGAATTCTTCTCGTCATATTTTTGATTGATTCTCCATAAGTTATTCGATCTAAATAAATTGAGTTTAAATCCCTGCTGTTCTTAAGTTGGCTTTATATTAAAATATATTTCATACCACAGGACATATAGAAATTAGCGTTTGAGAAGCTAGTTGCAAGACTAAAGGACTTGCTATTCGTAACTATAAATGTTTGTGTAAAATGAATTACCAAAACCCATAAAGTTGTGCCCCGAAGTGGTGCAACTTTATGGGTTTTGGTTTGTAATTAAGTATCCCTAGCTACTTAGCTATACAATACTTAGACAAAGACTTCTATAATTTTGTAATTTTGGAGAAATATTGTCCGTGGATGTTACAGAGATCGCACGCCAAACTCAAGTATTATCTCAGCGCCTGAGCAATGCTCAGGAATATCTTTGACGTACCTGCGATCGCCGCAAAAATTAGTGATCTTGAGCAAACGGCTTCCCAGCCAGAATTTTGGGAAAATAGTGACCAAGCTCAAAAAACAATGCGTGAGCTAGATGCACTGAAATCCTATCTCGAAAAATTTGATCGTTGGCGGAAAAACATCGAAAATCTGGAAGCGATCGCCGAATTGCTCGCCCTCGAAGATGATCCATCCTTAGCCAACGAAGCTAAACAAAGCCTCAGTCAACTATTACAAGAATTAGATCGCTGGGATCTCGAACAATTACTGTCGAGTAAATACGATAAATACGACGCAGTTTTGACGATCAATGCGGGGGCGGGTGGCACAGATTCCCAAGACTGGACGGAAATGCTGTTGCGAATGTATACCCGTTTTTGCGAGTCCCAAGGCTATAAAGTCGAGATTTCTGAAATTTCTGAGGGTGAAGAGGCAGGGATTAAGTCGGTAACTCTACTTGTCTATGGACGCTATGCCTATGGCTATCTAGCCCCCGAAAAAGGGACACACCGCCTAGTCCGAATTTCGCCGTTTAATGCCAATGACAAACGCCAAACTAGTTTTGCTGGCGTGGAAGTGATGCCATTGTTAGAGGAAGATGTGGAGCTAGAAATTGATCCCAAGGAACTTGAAATTACGACTACGAGGGCAGGTGGCAAGGGTGGTCAAAACGTCAACAAGGTGGAGACAGCAGTACGCATTACCCATTTACCCACAGGGCTCTCAGTACGCTGCACCCAAGAGCGATCGCAATTACAAAACAAAGAAAATGCGATGCGCTTGCTCAAGGCAAAGTTGCTAATTATTGCCCAAGAGCAACGCGCCCAAAAGATCGCCGATATTCGTGGTGATATGGTGGAAGCTGCATGGGGCAATCAAATCCGCAATTATGTGTTTCATCCCTACCAATTAGTTAAGGATTTACGCACAGGCGAAGAGACTACAAATATTCAAAATGTCATGGACGGCGATCTAGAACCGTTCATTCAATCGTATTTACGGCAACAAAATCAGCCTGTTTAAGTCAATATTTTGTATACAGCACTTTTCGTTGCATGGGATTGTTTTCTCGTCGAAGGCGAAAAAATAATCTTGCACCTTAACAGATTTAAATTTGTTTTATAGCAACTTTAAAGTGTACGTCGTTAGTATTTTTAATGTTTTGGCGATTAATCTTAATTATGAATATGCATTACCAGAGGCATTCAGTTTATTTAACAAAATATTTTTTTAGACATCTAAAAAAATATTTAATCTACCTGAACAAAGGCATAGGAACAGCTAGTTTATTAGGTTTGTATTTGACAATATCAGCGATCGCTGAACCTTTAATTAACCGTGATCGCGCTATGCTTTTTGCGCAGACTGACCAAAGTGAGCAAACTAAATCCATAAGAGAATTAAATAATATTCTTGCTCAAGTAGCCTTTGGAGATGATCAATTAACTCGCTATGCTGAAGCTATAAATGCGATCGAAAATAAACGTCTAGAAATTTTTCGAGCTGCCAAAAATAACTCTAATTGGTCAACTGTCGCTAATCTAGCAGAATCACAACAAACTAAAGTTTGCGATCTTTCTGAACCACCAGAATTTTTACGTGAGCTCTGCTATCAATTGCGTAGTTTTTCTGAAAAAGAAATTCGTCGTCGTGGATTTACTAACAAAGAATTTAATCAAATTACCCGTGAACAGAGACAAAATCCATATTTAAGAGGCTTAATCCAAGCTAAGCAAATGGAAATACGGCAAACAAAATAAAAAAAGAGTCGGGCACCTCCCGACTCTTTTTTTGTTTTGTTTGCTAAAACGACCAAAATCGTCTATAAGAGACAAGGCAAAATCAGACAGATATGACATTGGACATGATTATTTTTGCTTGTCCTCTTGACAATGGACACTTACAGTCTATAATCCCTCCATTGTTTAGTATGCCCAGTGCTACAAAAGCTACAAAACTCGTAAAGACACGCTTATGTTCGGCTTAAAATTTGGCGGAAAGTCTAAAAAAGGTATCGGAATCGAAATTACTTCCGAGAAAGTTAACCTTGTTCAATTGCGCCGTAAGGGGCAATCCTCCTATCAGTTAGTGGCGTACGGTAGCGCTGAACTTCCTGAAGGCACCGTTGAAGAAGGACGAATTCTCGATCCTGTAGCGCTGGGAGAGATTATTCGCAGTTTGCTTGCAGAGAAAAAAGTAAAACCCAAAAAAGTTGCCACGGCTTTACCTGGTCGCGAGACAGTTAGTCGCTTGATTCGCTTACCTGCGGAAATTCCCGATTTAGAATTACGCGAAATGGTACTTAATCAAGAAGCTAGTCTGTACTTGCCATTTCCCCGAGAGGATGCAGATGTGGACTATCAAAAACTAGGGACTGCCCTAGACGATGACGGTATCGAACGCATCGAAATTTTAATGGTGGCAACGCCAAAAGAAGTAACTGATAGCTATATAAACGCTCTAGAAATAGCTCAGCTAAAAGTTGACATCGTGGAAGTTAGTAGCTTTGCGCTCATTCGAGCAATGCAAAATGAGTTAGCCAAATTTAGCACCTTGGCGGAAGCTGTGGCGATCGTTGACATTGAGTATGAAGCAACGGAAATCACAGTTACCGTTGATGGTGTACCGCAGTTTTCACGAACTTTCCCGATTGGTACAGTACAAATTCAAAATGCTCAATTAAGAGCAATTAATTTGCCACCCCGTCGGACGACAGATATGGAAATGCTAAGCTCAACGGATGTTCCTTTGCAATCCATAGATACTGTCGGTTTAGCAGGCGTTGGCAACACCCCCGGTGATGCTGCCATCATGCGAGTTCTGGGTGATCTATCTGATGAACTACGCCGTTCCATTGATTTTTACACTAGCCAATCTCCTGGTTCTGATGTTGTACAACTTTTGATTGCAGGTCCTGGAGCTTGTATTGGTCAGTTAAACGAGTTTTTTAGTCAGCGACTCGGTATTGCAGCAAATGCAGTCGATCCGCTCACTGTGATCGGTATATCCGTTGATACTGATATTTCTATACAGGATCGTATGGCAATGTCCATATCTTTAGGATTAGGTTTGAGGGAGATTTGAAAATATATGTATACACTTGATATTAATTTTTTAAACGATCGCGCTGCTGCTGAAGCACTGACAGTAGAACGACAGCCGATCGCTGATTCTCAGTTTTTAATTTACGGAGGTGTAGTAGCTGTAGTGGCTCTGGCGCTGGTGGGTGGTGCATTTTTGGTTCTCAACAGTACCAATGAAAATATTCAGAAAGACATAGCAGATCTGACCGCAAAAGAGACAAATTTAAATGGCAAGCTCAAAGCGCTAGAAGATCAAGAAAAGCAATTACAAGCAATCCTAGCGACAACTAATCAACTTTTAAATCTCTTTGTTGGTAATTTACCTGTTAGCGCGATCGCTGATGACATTAGAAAGCGTACTCCAATTACAGTTCAGATTAAATCAATTGCCCAAACGTCAATTCCCCCATCACCGCAAAATCCTAGTCAATCATTATCGACTGTCAGTCTAGATGGAACGGCGACGAACTATAACGAGTTGAATGACTATCTACTGTTGCTAAAAGCTTCACCTTTATTAGATGGCGATAAAACGAAGTTACTATCATCGACTCTCCTACCAGCGACATCTGATAAAAATTTTAATTTAGTTAATTTCCAGATCCAAACGTTTATTACCTCAAAAAGTTCTGCGGAAATATTACCTGAACTTCAAAAACTGGGAGCCGATGGTCTAGTTGCGAGAGTCAATCTATTAAGACAACAAGGAGTAATCAAATAAAGTGACAAACGCAGGAACTTTTTCAAACGAAGATGGTGCGTCAGGTGGAATAACCCTCTTTGGTTTTACATTAACCTCCAAGATTTTAGGCATCCTTATAGGAGTTAGCGGCATCGGAGTAGCCATATATGTAGTTACATCATATGTGCAACCAATATGGGAACAAGTCCAGACAGCACAGTCAAATATCGCGACAAAAACGTCAACTCTATCTGGTTTAGAACAAAAAATCGCCAGTAAAGGTAATGTTCGACAAAAGATTGAAGAAGCAAACAGACAAAATCTTTTTGTTCTATCTCTTTTGCCAAATGTAGATAATATCGATACTCTGATTACCGATATTCAAAAGCAAATACCAAAAACGATTACGATCTCTTTACCGCCAAATTTTGCCTATGAATTAGAAGGTACGATGCGGGTCTTCCAACCCAAAGATCCAGTTAAAGGAGCGCAGTTTAGCACCTATTCCTTTACTATTGGGTTTGATGGTAAATTTGAAGATGTTTTGAGTACCATTCAAAAAATTGAGCGATTGAGACCTCTATTGGTAATCAAAGATCTGAAATTAACCAAAAAAACTCTGCCTAGCGATAAATTTAAATTCTCACAGCCGATCGCTCCTGGTAAAGAAAAAGACATTTTGGATAGCCTCCCTCCTTTGATCGGAGCAGATTTTACTTTAGAGGCTTTTGTTCCACTAAGTGAAGCAGAACGTAAAGCTGCGGCCGCAGCTGCACCAGCTAAAAAATAATCATACAGCCTTGCTAGTCTTGTTTTCCCGCCTTTGGTAAAAAACAAGACTCTCTCGGTAGCCCTTAATATTACGGCAGCCATTATTTTTTGATTCAAAATTGACTAAGTGTGGTATAGTCTCGACCCATAATCGTGTCAATTCTGTCTTGGTTATGCCGTTCCTTGAGTTAGGCCATTTTCCAGTTTTCTACAGATTTACTACAAAGATTAAGTGTATTGAGTTCCGCAAGGAGCAAGAGGAGTGTAATTATGAATGCCAAGTTGAATGATAGGTTGAATATTAAGGTGAATGGAAAATCTCTGGCTTTCTGGTTTCTAATCGCGGCAAGTTGCCCACAGGTATTGGCGATCGCTCCTATTCAAGCCAAAAACCAAAATCAAGTATCAGCCAATCAAACTGATGTCGTGGCTGTCGCTAGTCGGATTATCGATATTAATTCGAGTGTGGCAGGCGATCGCCTCAGTCTCACTTTAAATTTTGCCAGTAGCGATCGCCCACAACTCACCTATAGCCGTCAAGGTAATGGCGACAGTTTAGTTTTGAGCCTAGAGACAAAATCTTCCACAACTCAGGGTTCGATCTCTGCGGCTAATGCCCCTGAATCTGGAAGCGTCACTAGTCAAGCAAATTCTCCAGAAAACAGTAAAGTTCTTACGGCTCAAAATACCACGGATGCTTCTGTTGGCAAGCCATTATTTGAGCCTAAAGTAACCATCACCGATGCCGAAGGTAAACCTCGCAGCGCTCAAATTAATGCCCCCAATACCTCGCCACCATCTGTTGCAAATCCTATCTCTCCACAGTTCCAAGGTCGCGTACCGGGGGTAGTGCCTCCCTTCCGCCAATTAAGGACTCCTCCCGTTGGTGACATTGCCACTAGCACCGCAAAGCTACGTCCTGACATCGTTGATCTTGGTACGGCTGAGCGTGTACCGAGAATTACTTTAAGAGATGCACCAGCGATCGAGATTTTGACCTTGATTGGTCGGGTTGCTGGATTGAGTGTTGTCTCCGCAGAAGCACCGGCGGCGGCTGGTGCGGCGGCGACTGGTGGATTAAAACAGCCTGTAAGCCTTTCCATTGAGAATGAAACTGCTCAAGATGTTTTTAATAATGTTTTGAGAATTTCAGGATTAGAAGCAAATCGAATCGGCAATACGATTTTTGTAGCCACTAAGCTTCCTGTGACCTTGAAAAATCTAGCGACTAAAAGCTATCGCCTCAATCAAATCACAGTTGGCGAAGCTTCAGCATATTTGATTGGTTTAGGTGCATCCCGTGTTGTTAATCGTCAACGGGTTATTCCCGGTGCACAAACAGCAACAGTAGGAACTACTACTGCGGTAGTTACTACTACTACTACTACAGAATCAGTTCCCACCTTAGAAACAGTTGCCATCACTCCTGACTCTGGCGCTACCCCTCTTCTTAAAGGGCTACAAATTATTGCTGAAGAGCGTTCAAATTCATTGACGTTAATTGGTTCACCTCGACAAATTGACTTTGCAGAAGCACAACTTGCACGACTGGATTTGCGTAAACGACAAGTTGTTATTAATGTTCGTGTTGTAGAAGTTAATTTGTCTGATGGTGGAAATGGACAAGATACCTCTGGAACACTAACTCTAACAGGAGGTAATCCTTCATTTACCACTGCTGCTCCTGGGACTCTGGGTATAACTTTTAATAGCAATCAACCTCTTGCACTACCAACCTCATTTATTGCTGGTCTCAGAACATCACTTAGTAGCGGTCGAGCAAAGATTTTGACAGATCCTAGCATCACTGTTCAGGAAGGCGAAAACGCAAGTATTAGCTTGACTGAAGATGTAGTAACAAGAAATACTATCTCTAATACTTCGACCGGTGGGGTAACATCTACATCCCAAACTGTTACAACTGAACCAGTAGGATTGGCTTTAAACATTAATATTAGTCGTGTAGATGATAATGGGTTCATTAACTTATCAGTATCGCCATCTGTAACTGCACCTGATAAAACAATTGATACCGCAGGAGGTAATCTTGCTCTCGCAGGCAGTTTTGTGAATACTTTATCTAGAAGAACTCTTAATTCTGGGCAAATTCGTCTTCGAGATGGGCAGACCCTTGTTCTTTCTGGTATTATTCGTGACTCTGATCGACAAACTATTTCAAAAGTACCTATTCTTGGAGATCTTCCTATAATAGGCGCTCTATTCCGTTCAGAAAAAACTTTTAATAATCGTAGTGAAGTAGTTGTGATTGTCACACCACGCATTATTGATGACAGTCAGAATGCGAACTGGGGTTATACCTATCAAGCAAGTCCAGAAACCCAAAAGGTGATTGACAGCAATCAGGGCAAGACGCAATAACATCTCAATTTACATTTCTCAAATTACACTCTTTTTTCAAAGCCTTAGAGACACCTCTAAGGCTTTTTTGTCTAGATTTCAAAGCCAGTAGCAGCTTCCTCGATCGCCATTTTGTGCATCACTTTCGCCAGTTCCGCCGCTACTTCAGGTCGGGAAAACTCAGGAGGAGGGCATTCCCCACGACGGAGCATCTCGCGTACTTTTGTACCAGAGAGATGTACACGTTCTTCAGGTAGACTAGCACTTGTTTTCGTCGTTGCCATACCATTAGTACGCTTGCAATAGAAAGCATGTTCAAACATCAAAGGAATAATTCCTAATTCTCCAATTTCAAACTCATCGAAAATATGCTGAGCGTCATAGGTTCCATAATAGTCACCCACACCCGCATGATCGCGTCCGACAATGAAGTGAGTACAACCATAGTTTTTGCGAATTAAAGCATGGAAAATTGCTTCGCGGGGACCCGCATAACGCATTGCCGCAGGGTTAATTGCTAGAGTTACGCGATCTAATGGGAAATAATGCTCCAGCATGATTTCATAGCAACGCATCCGTACATCCGCAGGCACGTCATCGCTTTTGGTCGCGCCAACAAGAGGATGTAGAAATAAACCATCAACGATTTCTAGGGCACATTTCTGAATATATTCATGGGCGCGGTGAATAGGGTTACGGGTTTGGAAACCGACAATTGTGCGCCAACCTTTTTCGATAAATAATTCGCGAGAATCTACAGGATCGATCTGGTAGGTGGGGAAAAGTGGATGGGGGCGACGCTCTAATAACCACACATCACCAGCGAGGTAAACTTCACCTTGGTCATAGACAACCTTAACTCCAGGATGTCGATCTTCGTTGGTGCGATAGACGTGGAGGGCTTCTTTAAGTTTGTCGTACTTATATTTTTCGCTGAGTTCTAATACGCCGATAAATATGCCATTGGAATCGTTCAGTCGCACAAGGCTACCAACACTTAAGGTATCTGCAACCGCAGCAGTGACAGGCAAGGTTATCGGAATTGACCAAGGCAAACCATTGGCAAGTCGCATATTTAAAACTACAGACTCATAGTCAGCTTGACCTAAAAAACCTGTCAGGGGGCTAAATCCACCGATCGCAATTAGCTCAAGATCAGAGAGCGATCGCTCAGTCAGTTGCACAATTGGTAGGTGGTCAGCTTTGCTATAAAAAACTTCTTTTTGTGCTTCTGAGGCAATGCGATTAATCAGTTGACCACCATGCGGTGCAATGCTTTTGAGTTGTCGAGCCATGACTTTTGAGTTTAAAAGGTTTGAGTTACTAAGGAATGCTGTTAGGCGGTTAGATGGTGTGAAGTACATCTATCTAGAGATTTTTCAGGCTATAAGTTTTGGGAAGATGAACTGGTGGCACTTATAGAAATGTTAATTTCATGTTAACTTTTTTTGTCAACAAAAATTAATTACGCGTGTATTTTGCCCCCAATTTCATCAAAGAGCCTACACAACCATGGCTAATTTGGGTTGATTTAGAGGAAATTAAAATACTGAATAATTTGCGATAAAAATTCTAGCAAGACCCTTTTACTATATTTATGGCAACCATACTCTGTTCCCTTTGATATATGCAGCAACTATTCGCAGGTATTCTTTTTTCGATTGGTTTTATATTTCTGACTGTTACGGTTTGATCAATCAGCGCAAAAAATCTTACTGAAACAGATAGAAGTACTGCATTAGGTGGCGTAATAATCTGCAATAGCTATAGCGATCCGAAATGAGTTGAGACAGGCTTCGGCTTGGCTCAGCCAGAGTGGACTGATGGCTGAGCCAAGCCGAAGCCACAAATGACTTAGGATTTGTATAGTTGATTAGCTATTTGTTGATATTCGTCATATAGAGCCCGAAATGGATCTTTTGCTAGGAGATCTCTTTGCCAATCAGCAGATCTTGGGGCATCGGGTTAGATGGAGAGAGAATTCATCAGCATTATAGATCGCTTAATTCAAAAACTTCTCGACACAACGGGCAAAAATCTCCACACCAGTCGCCAGCACCGCTTCATCGAAATTGAAGCGAGGATGATGGTGAGGATAGGCTAAACCCTTATCTGGATTTGCCGAACCGAGAAAGAAATAGCATCCGGGGACAGCTTCCAAAAAGAAAGATACATCTTCACCACCCATCGTTTGGCATTCAGGAACGATCCCTGCGGGAGTTTCAATGACAGTTTCAGCAACAGAGCGAACTAATTCCGCGATCGCATAATCATTAATTACCGCAGGATAGAGCTTCGTATATTTTAACTCGTAGCTTGCGCCGTAAGCCGCACAGACACCAGCGATCGCCTCTTCTAAACGTGATGCTAATTTTGCGCCAACCTCAGAATTAAAGAATCTAACTGTGCCACTAATTCTTGCTGAGTCAGCAATGATATTCGTAGCGGAACCAGCGTGAAATTCACCGATGCTGATGACAGCAGATTCTAGAGGACTGACATTGCGCGACACGATGGAATGAATAGTATTAACTACTTGCGAAGCAACTAAAATGGAATCAATAGTTTGATGAGGAAGTGCGCCATGTCCACCCCGTCCAATAATTTTGCAATGGAAGTATTCCGTTGCTGCCATTAATGCACCACTTCTTACCCCAACTGTACCAAGGGGCAAATTATTCCAAAGATGCAACCCAATCAAAGCATCAACTGTAGGATTTTCAAGCACTCCCGCTTCGATCATCGGTTTTGCACCTCCTGGACCTTCTTCAGCAGGTTGGAAAATGATTTTTACTGTCCCGCTAAAATCATCACGATGTTCCCAGAGATATTTTGCTGTACCAAGAGCGATCGCGGTATGTCCATCATGACCGCAGGCATGCATCATGTTATCGATTTGGGATTTATAGCTGACGATGTTTTCTTCTTGAATCGGGAGTGCATCCATATCTGCACGGATCGCTAAAACTTTGTTATTACCTTTTTTTGTGCCAGTAATGGTGCCGACAATACCCGTTTTGGCGATTTCTGTTTGGTGAGGGATACCCCATGCAGTTAATTTTTCGGCGATCGCTGTTGATGTGCGCTTTTCTTGAAAACCTAATTCAGGGAAACGATGAAAGTCTCTCCGCCATTGAATAAGGCTCGGTTTTAGATCGAGAATATCGTCACGAATTTGGAAATTAGTATGGGTTGGTGAGGAGGTAGTAGCAAAGGACATGAGCTTATTTAGGTTGAAATGTATTCTAGTTATCAAATGAATCGCGATAAACTTATCTAATGCCAATAATTCTAGCAATTACCAATGTCTACTCATCCTTTTATCCGACTCACTCGATATGCAAGAAATTATCGCAAACAACTTTGGACTGCAACCACCTGCTCTATTCTCAATAAGTTTTTTGATCTTGCACCACCAGTTTTAATTGGCGCAGCGATCGATCTCGTACTACAAAAAGAGAACTTTTGGGCAAATCCCTTTGGTGTTCAGGGTTTAGCTGCACAATTGTTTGTGCTTTCGGCAATCAGTGGTGTGATTTGGGGGTTGGAGTCAATTTTTGAATATGCCTATGCTCTTCAGTGGCGTAACCTTGCACAAACCGTGCAGCATGACCTGCGACTTGATGCCTATCAGCACTTACAGGAATTAGAACTTGCCTTTTTTGAGGAGCGCAGTTCGGGCGGTTTGATGTCGATTTTGAGTGATGATGTCAATCAATTAGAGAGATTTCTTGATGGTGGTGCAAATGAAGTTATTCAGGTTTCGGCAACAATTCTCTTGATTGGCGGTGCATTTTTTCTAATTACGCCTAATGTGGCTTGGTTGGCTCTATCACCGATGCCCTTTATTTTGTGGGGTTCCGTCTGGTTTCAGAAATTTCTTGCGCCGCGCTATGCTGATGTCCGTGAGAAGGTGGGTTTACTCAATGGGCAGCTTTCTAATAACATTGGTGGAATTACGACAATTAAAGCCTTTGTCACAGAAGTTTATGAACGTAAACGCATTGACAAAGAAAGTAATCGTTACCGTCAAAGCAATCGCAAGGCGATCGCCTATAGTGCCGCCTTTGTTCCCTTAATTCGGATTCTAATCTTTATTGGATTTATTGCGATTTTGTACTACGGTGGATTGGAAGTACAGGCGCAAAGATTGTCAGTTGGCAATTATTCGGTAATGGTCTATCTGATTCAGCGATTGCTATGGCCCCTGACACGCTTGGGTGAAACCCTCGATCAATACCAAAGAGCAATGGCTTCCACTAATCGAATTCTTGATTTGCTGGATACACCGATCGCAATTCATTCAGGCTCTAAGGTTCTACCAACACCAGCATTAGTACTAGGAGAAATCCAGTTAAAGGATGTCACCTTTGGCTATAACCCTAATTTCCCGATTGTGGACAATCTATCCTTAGAGATTGCGCCCCATAAAACGACAGCCATTGTCGGCGCAACGGGTTCGGGCAAAAGTACCTTAGTAAAATTACTGTTGCGCTTATACGAAATCCAATCGGGAAATATCCTGTTAGATGGCATCGATATTCGCGACCTAGAATTGCGATCACTCCGTTCTTGTATTGGTTGGGTCAGCCAAGATGTGTTTCTCTTTCACGGTTCCGTTTTAGAAAATATCACCTATGGTTCCTTTGATGCTACCATTGACCAAATTGTGGAAGCTGCCAAAATTGCGGAAGCCCATGAGTTTATTCAAGCTTTGCCTCAAGGCTACGACACCATAGTCGGTGAGCGAGGTCAAAAGCTATCAGGCGGACAGCGGCAAAGAATTGCGATCGCCCGTGCGGTGTTACGTAATCCACCAATATTGATCCTCGATGAAGCGACTTCTGCCGTCGATAATGAAACGGAAGCAGCAATCCAAAAATCTATTGATCGCATTACCCAAAATCGAACTACCATCGCGATCGCCCATCGCCTCTCTACCATTCGCAATGCCGATCTTATTTATGTAATGGATCAGGGCAAGGTCGTGGAGGTGGGAACTCACGATCAGTTAGTTGCACTCAATGGCATCTATACAGGACTGTGGAATTTACAGACAGGACAAACGCATTATGCGTAAAGTGCAAATAAAGGTCGGTGGCGCAAAGCGCCACCGACCTTTATTTGCGCTTTAGCCTGCTATACTTCGCGATCGCTACGAAATCATAGATAATATAGTTGTAATCTACAATTTAAAACCGTGCCTTTCTTTCGTCAGTACATTGCACCGTTCATTATTTTCGCTGTCTTTTTGTTTACGCTCGTACTAGTTAGCTCTCGCGCTTTTTTGCCAAATGATATGATTGCCCCCGCACCTGTCGGCTTGCTTTCATCTCCTAGCTTTATTTCTTAGCTTTACTTTCTAGCTTCCATCCCCATGCCTGAACTTACTTGGCAGCGACGACATGTGATCTCGCTGTCTGATTTTACAACCAAAGATTATGAAACGGTTTTGCAGACAGCCGTTAGCTTTTTAGAAGTTCTATCGCGGCGGAACAAAAAAGTCCCGACCTTGCAGAGCAAAGTTGTGGCTAATTTGTTCTTTGAATCCTCAACCCGCACCCGTAATAGTTTTGAGCTTGCCGCCAAGCGACTATCGGCTGACACTTTAAATTTTGCCCCTGGAACATCTTCACTTTCTAAGGGTGAAACGATTCTAGATACAGCGCGGACGTTTCTAGCGATGGGAACGGATATTATGGTGATTCGTCATCAGTCTGCGGGTGTCCCCTTAGCGATCGCCCGCGATATGGATGCCCTCAGTGGCAAAGTTGCCATTCTCAATGCTGGTGATGGTAAGCATGAGCATCCCTCGCAAGCATTGCTCGATTTACTGACCCTTTGTATGTATCTCAATCCTACTGCGCCCACAGCTAAAGATCTTAAGGGTAAAAAAGTAGCGATCGTGGGCGATATTCTCCATTCACGGGTAGCGCGATCAAATTTGTGGAGTTTGATTGCCAATGGTGCAGAAGTCCATCTTGCTGCCCCTCCAACCTTATTACCACCAGAATTTGCAGAATATGGTGCAAAAATCCATTATTCCCTTGATCCTGCTCTTGAGGATGCTGATTTTGTGATGACATTACGCCTGCAAATGGAACGTATGGGACAATTCCTGATTCCGAGCTTGAGGGAATATCATGCACGGTATGGAATTACTCGCGATCGCCTTGCCAAATGTGCGCCCAATGTTCAAGTATTGCATCCCGGCCCTGTTAATAGAGGTGTAGAAATCAGCTCCGACTTGATGGATGATCCGCGCTTGAGCTTGATCGATAAACAGGTGACAAATGGTGTAGCAATTCGGATGAGTTTGTTGTATTTGCTGGGTACAGCCATTTAAACCTGAAGGAATAAAGTGCTGCGAAGCGGCACTTTATAGCCATAGCCACTTGTATTAGGACAAATCAAAACCCAAATAATGTGGGGCGGATGCCTCACATTATTTGGGTTTTATGTCCCAACAAGACTGACTACGGCTATATTACTTCAGCAGTGAGGATCATCCATTCGGGTGAGCCTCACTTGAGAAACAAAAGCAGATTCCTGCTAGTCTTTTCAATCATGTTTGCAAGATATCTTGAGGATGTCGAACTATGAATAAGTTTCCCTGTTTTAGTCTTATTAATGTCGCTAATGTCACTTTTATCTTGGCAATGGGCGTACCTTCGATCGCCTTTGCTCAAAATGCTCCTCAAAAAATAGTTTTTGTCTCGCCCCAAGGTGCTGATAACCTCGGCGCAGGTGCAGAAAATCAAGCTTTTCGGACGCTGACTGCGGCGATCGCTGCCAATCCGCAAGAAGGCACTATCTTCCAATTAGGCGCAGGTACTTATAGTGAAGCCACTGGCGAAAGCTTTCCGATTCGTTTGCCTAGGGGTACTGTTTTACGCGGTAATCCTAATGTAAATGGCAGCAATGTCTTGATTAATGGTGGTGGTCGTTTTGTAAGTTCTACCTTTGCTAGTCAAAATATTGCGATCGCGGCCGCAAATAACTCTCGCATCGAAGGAGTTACGGTTACCAATAGCAATCCACGCGGTTATGGACTGTGGTTAGAATCTAGCCGTAATGTTGTGATTGCGAATAATAACTTCGTGCGCAATACCCATGATGGCATCTTCCTCACAGGTGCGGCCAATGCTTCTATTAGCAACAATCTGTTCACTGGGAATACAGGTAGCGGTATCTCAGCGCTGGGTACAAGTACAGGCGAAATTCGTGATAACCGCTTTGAAAACACAGGTTTTGGTCTGTCAATTGGGCAATCATCGCAAGTTTCTCTCATTAACAACCAGATTTCGCGCAATGTCGATGGTGTTGTCATTTCTAATGCGGCTCAGCCCACATTACGCGGCAATGCGATCGCGAATAATCAGCGTAATGGTTTAGTAATTCTGAGTAGTACTAATGCTTCTCCTCGCCCCGATTTAGGTACGACCGCTTCACAGGGCAATAATACTTTTTTTAATAATCGCGAATTTGACATTAATAATGCCACCACTATTCCCGTTGCGGCTGTGGGCAATCAAGTTAATCGCACGAAAGTTAAAGGTTTACTAGATCTCACTGCTTCGCGATCGCCTGTTGCCAATCCCATAGCCAATGCTGCACCACTTCCATCATTTCCTGTCCCCTCCATTCCTTCAAACACTAACCTAAACATTAAGCCCGTCTCTCCAGCCCCAACAAGAACTACCAGCGCAGTTCCCATCGAAACAAAATCAAATACTCCTACGACTGTATTTTTACCAGCAAAGCCTCCTAGCTCTAAGCAATTATTGCCTAGTCCAGTAATTGCCACAAATCCTAATTTTGGTAATTCCCCAACAACAATTACGATTGAGCGAGACTATAGCGCCACATCTGCAAGTATTCCCCCTCGTGTTGCTGCTTTACCTCCAGTGACCCTAGATCCCTTGACAGGCAAACCATTCCAATATCGTGTGATTGTGCCAATAACTTCCCCAGTGGTTACACAACGGGTAAAAACGATTGTCCCTGATGCGTTTCGTCTATCGCGTAGTGGTAAGACGATGTTGCAAGTCGGAGCCTATAGCGAACGCCCTGCGGCAAATCAGCTAGTAGAGAAACTAGCACAGTCAGGTTTAAGCGCCGAAATTATTCCATTTCGTTAATCTACAAAATAAAATGGCGGCGCTTCGCGCCGCCATTTTATTTTCGTTTTATGATAAAGAAGGAAAGAGGTGGAATTTAGTTCTACCTCTTTCTTCTGTTATATTATTTCCCCAACCATCTCATCCCACATTACAAGATGAAAATCAGGTCGCATAGATCGCAAAATCTACAAAATCTTTTATCTTCTTTTGTGCGCGTGGCGATCGCCGCGAATATATTTTCTTTAGGCGCGTTACCTTTTTCTTGTCATAACGATATTGCCTCAGCAAAAAATCTGGAAACCTCACCAACTGCATCACGATTTCTCTTCATTGATTTACGAAATCATTGGTCGCGTAAGTTTGTGGAAGGTTTATTGTCAAATCAAGCTTTAAGTAATGTTTTAGTTTCGCCTGATTCAATTAGCCAATTTCAGCCCGATCGCACCATTACCCGTGGTGAGCTTGCTAATTTTTTAGATGTCGCTTTTAGCAATCGCAATGCACCCAAGATCACAACAAGGCTCAGCCAATCAGCGACTAAAGCCGAAGCTTTGGTAGCGATCGCTACTCAACTTAATCTCAATACTAAAACCCAGAGAACACCGCAAACCTATTTACTGTCGATGTATCGGGATGCTACTCAAGTCCCTGACTACGCTATGACCGCGATCGCCGCCCTTACACAGGAAGGCTTAGTTACCAATTATCCCGATCCGCGTATCCTTGCGCCCAAGAATGCGATTACTAAAAGTGAACTGGCGGTATTGCTGTATCAAGCTCTTGCCTATCAGCAGAAATTACCCCTATTAAAATCGCCCTATACAATTAATCCCAGTCGCCAATTGTGGGATCTCGATCTTATGCAGGTGACGCGCCTCGAAGTCAGCATTAGTAAGCGTACTGTTACTGCTTTTCAAGGCGAAACTGCCCTCAAGACCTATCCCGTTGCCGTAGGTCGTGAAGGGTGGAGTACCCCAGTGGGAAATCATCGTGTTTTACAAACTATTGAATATCCTTCTTGGCGAAATCCCTTTACAGGTGATGTCATTCCTAGCAGGGATCCTGACAATCCCCTCGGCGATCGCTGGATTGGCTTTTGGACAGATGGTAAAAACTGGTCAGGATTTCATGGCACACCAAATCGCGCATCCGTTGGCCAAGCTGCATCCCATGGTTGTATTCGGATGTATAACGAAGATGTGCGCGAGTTATTTAGTCAAGTTACTGTAGGCACTGTAGTAAGAGTATCACCCTAAGTAATTGTGCCGCCCGCTACGCAGGCGGCACAACTGCTTATTTCTTGAGGACACGAACTACTGTGGTTTGCGGTAGGTTGCTGGCATTAATTTCTAAGGCGGAACCATCTAACTTATTGATACTATCGCTAGGCATGAGTGCAAGAAACTCGTCAACGGATGCAAGCGCACAGGACTTACTAGATTTATCGGTGCGATAATAAACTGGGATCACAATGCGAGGATTGAGTTCTTTGACGATCGCTTGAGCTTCCGTAGGAGAATAAGCCTTTGCTTGTGAAGAATCAGTCCCCTGCTCATTACCGCCGATAGGGACAATCAGCACATCAGGGCGACCAATCAAAATTCTTTGCGACGTATTAATTGGTCCAGCCGAACTGCCTAAATGCACAATGAAAATCCCTGACTGTTTCCATTTCCATGCCACATTGCGCCCTAAACGACGACCACCAATGCGATCGTGATCCATCGAGATTCCTTGTAGGTTAATCCCTTTGAGATTATAAGAGCCGGGTTCAGACAAAATGCGCCGATCCTTAGGTAAATTTTCTAAATAGCCTTCATCCAGCAAACGGGAGCTAATCAAAACATAGTCAGATTCAGCGCTGGGGGCAGGTAAGTTAGCAGTGCAACCCGCAGGACGGAATGGGTGAGTTAAAAAACGTACCCCATTGCCTGACACTAAAAACGACAAATGCCCCAACCATTCCAGTCTTAGCGTCGAATTAGTTTGTGAGTTAGCAGCATCAGCGATGATTCCTGCGGTAAATGCTGAGATTAGTCCACCTTGAGCGAGTCGAAGAATTTGTCTGCGGCGCATGTCGTTTAGTTAATGGTTTACTTTTGGATTATATGAGGGCTACCCCACAACAATACTTAAAATAGAGAATCTGATTTTTGTAACGCGGCGAAGCCGCGCTACAAAAATCGGTAAGTATCAAACTGTGACGCTTAAACCTTTTAAGAAGTTTCTCAGTAAGTCTTTGCCTGCCTCGGTCAAGATACTTTCAGGATGAAATTGTACGCCCTGAATATGAGGATATTCCTTATGTCGAACTCCCATAATTATGTCATCTTCAGTCCATGCAGTTACTTCTAATACATCAGGGCAATTTTGGCGATCAATTACTAAGCTATGGTAACGAGTTGCAGTAAAGGGATTGGCTAGTCCCTCTAAGATGCCCACTCCAGTGTGGTAGATCTGCGATGTTTTGCCATGCATTAGATAAGGTGCAGACACAACCTTGCCCCCATACATCAAACCCATACTTTGATGTCCTAGACATACGCCTAAGATGGGAGTTTTTGCCCCAAGTTCTTGGATAATATCTAGTGATACGCCCGCTTCTTCAGGGCGACCGGGACCTGGTGAAATTACGACTCCTGCGGGATTAAGTTGCTTGACTTGTTCAATATTTATTTCATCGTTGCGCTTAACTAAGATTTCACCTAAGGCAGGAAATTCGGGGAGTAGTTCTCCCAGATATTGCACAAGGTTGTAAGTGAAGCTGTCGTAATTGTCGATAACGAGAATCATGGTGACGGTTCTTGTATTTATAAGCTTTAGGCTAAAGGCGATCGCCAATTTCTTACTTAATTTAGCCATCTCAATTTAACATTCTTTGGCAATGCAGAGTTTTTCACTCCCCCCAAAAAAAGTAGTTAGTGCGCTGTAGTTCTAATGTTGAAAAGTGCTGTAATATTTGTGAACTCGACTGGTGTTACCACGAAATTTGATTTTATGAAACCAGTTTTTGTCTGTTTTGCGTCGGTCTCCGCTTTGCTTTTGGTGGCTAGTACCTATGGGGTAGATCTAGCGATCGCCCAGTTGCGACCAAAGCCACCACAAAAAGTACAGGTACAACAAGAGATTGCAGTGCCGCCCAATGAGACTGCCGATCAGCTCTTAGAGCGAGGTAATGCCTATGTACGTTTAGGCAATATAGAAGGGGCGATTGTGATTTTTCGGGCGGCGATCAAGAAAAATCCTGAGCTAACGGCGGCATATTACAACCTTGGCTTAGCCTATGCTCAGTCTGGAAAACTCAAGGAAGCAATTTATTCTTTTCAAAGAGCTACTCGGCTCGATCCTAAATTTGCGATCTCTTTTAGTAATTTAGGCGCGGCTCAGTTGCAATCGGGGAGTCCTGATCAAGCAATTCCTAACTTGCAAAGGGCGGTTCGCCTTGATCCTAATCTTTCGGTTGCCTATTACAACCTCGGTCTAGCGCTGAAGGAAAAAAAAGATATTAATGGGGCGATCGCTAATCTCAATCAAGCTCTAAAACTTAATCCGCAATCTCCTGAAACTATTTATAACTTAGGGTTATTAATTCAAACCCAAGGCGATCTTCGGAAGGCGATCGCCTATTATGCAAAGGCTTTGCAGCTTGATCCTCTATATCCAGAAGCTCACTATAATTTGGGAGCAGCGTTGTTACTTCAGGGTCAGACAGAAAAAGCGATCGAGCAAATCGGGAATGCTTTGCAATTGCGTAAAGATTATGCCGATGCTTTTTATACGCTAGGTATTGCTCAGACAAAATTAGGAAAAAAACAAGAGGCAATTCAATCTTTTATTCAAGCGCAAGCTTTTTTTAATCAGCAGAAAAATACCCAATGGGCACAACAAAGCGATCTCCAGATTCAGAAATTACGCAGTAAATAGTAATCGTTCCGCATATTGTTGTTGTACCTGCGGCTTCGACTACACTCAGCCAACTTTAGCTGAGCGTAGTCGAAGCTATATAACTTGGGGGGACATTTTTTATCCGCAATGGCTCTACAGCAAATTTTTTTGTAATAAATATCTACGTGGACGACCTAATAGCCAATAATTAATCGAACCTTCTTGATCATACAATCGGTAGCCAATTTCATCATAGAGGCTGCGAGCAGGTTGATTATCCTCAAGTACATGCATATATAAACGTGCCCCCCCCCATTGCTTCACTGTTTGTTCGGCGGCAAGTAAAAGCTGTCTCGCTATGCCTTGCCGCCGCCATTGTGGATGTACTGCTACGTTAAAAATATAAGGATATTGCTGCATGGTTCGACCTAGCCAAAATTCCCTTTGAGGCTTTGTCGGTAAATGGCGCATGCAAATTTCGAGGGAGGCGATCGCTTGCGATTTGTTAGTTGCATGGGTAGCGACAAGGCAAGTATAGCGAGGAGTTTGATCGTTAAAGCGGCTATGGAGATCGATCATAATCCCATAACGCAGAAGCGGATATACCAAATCTGTAAAGCAACCTAGTAAAAAACTAACTTTGCGATCGTGATTACGATAAAAGCTTTCGGTTAAGATGTCTGACACATGATCAACATCCTTAGAACTAGCGTGACGAATGATAAATGAAGAGGATTGTCTTTGCACATCTAGCGCTAATAGCTTAGCAATAATAATTTGGGGTTCAGAATTAGTTTTTTAGTGGCGTGGCAAAGCCTTGCTACTAAAAATTGGTTCTTTATTTTACTGTGCGTCCTTTAAAGAACATAATTTAGCGATAATAGCGTAAGTACATTAGCGTGAAAACAAAAACTTTTCAGTGCTGTAGGTGCTGAAAATTTTTTTATGTATATCAATGACCAATCTCGATAAACCAGTTTATAGCTCTAGCAAAATCCGTCCTCGTAAACAATTCGGGCAACATTGGTTGCAGAGTGACAAAGTGCTTAACAAGATTTTGCTAGCAGGACAGTTACAACCAAGCGATCGCATTTTAGAAATTGGACCAGGTACGGCAAACCTGACTCGGTTAATATTGCCTTTTGTGGAGTCTCTCACAGCCGTGGAAATCGATCGCGACCTTTGCGAAAAGCTCCGCAAAACTATGCATCAAAGTAATTTCCAATTGATCGAAGGCAGCATTCTCGATATTCCTCTTCCTTCTCAAACCAATAAAGTCATTGCCAATATTCCCTACAACATCACAGGGGAGATTCTCAAAAAGCTATTAGGAACTTTAGTGGAACCTGTGCAGCAGTTTGAGCAAATTGTCTTGTTAGTCCAAAAAGAAATCGGCGATCGCCTCGCGGCAAAAGCCGGTCACAAAGCCTACAATGCTCTCAGTGTAAAGATTCAATATCTTGCTGATTGTCAATTTATTTGCGATGTTCCTGCATCTGCTTTCTATCCACCCCCAAAGGTTAATTCTGCTGTTGTTCGGATTATCCCTCGTCCACCTGTGACTCCCGCCAGTGATCCTAAATTTTTAGATCGATTGCTGACTTTAGGTTTTGCGACTAAGCGCAAGATGTTACGCAATAACCTTACTTCCGAAATAGATCGCGATCGCTTAGTTCTCATTCTGGAATCTATGGGGATTAATGCACAAGTCCGTGCCGAAGATCTTGATGTTGCTCAATGGGTAGCCCTGAGCGAAGAAGTGATCAAGGCTATGTCATGATGAATGCGATAAAATCCGCAGGAGTCGGTTCATCAAAGAGTATGATTTTTGTTTGTATCGCTAAAATCTACAGTCAACCCATCAGTTCTCGCACTCTTTCAATATGTCTTGGTGCATTTAATTCTGTGAAAAGCGCGATCGCCTTTTCAAAATCATCTTGATAACCATGCTCTTGCATCCCACGGGCAATCAAAGCCTCTTGTAGTAGCACCTTAGCCAGATCTAACTTTGATTCTATCTTTGTCAAGATATCTTTTGCTTGCAAACAGAACTCCTTCGCCTTATGTAAATCTCCTGTATTTCGATATATTTCTGCAAGTCCATGCATTGCCTTAACTTCTAATTGTCTATGTCTAGCTTTATGACTAAATTTCAAAGTTGTGTTATATATTTTCAGAGCTTTATCGAATCTTTTATTCATGACGCATATAAATCCAAGAAACAGGCAAGCATAGCCTCTTGAATTGTCAGACATAGATAATGAGCTATTTGTAATAACCTCATAAGTCTCTTGAACCAATGCTACCGAAGCATAATGCTCAAGTTTCATAGCAAGTATGAAAGATTGAACTACTTGTGGATAAACAGTGAAGAATTGCTCAATGAGAGGGTGAATGGATGAGGACTTGTACCTATAAATATTGTCTATATGTGGCTTAGTCAGTACAAGCGCTTCCTCAAACTCACCCAATTCCAGTTTGCAGCCAAAAGCTTGAAAAACATTCGAGAACAGCAAAAATATTAATTGTGGGGAGTTGATTTGCTCAATAATTTGGATTGCCGATTCAAACTCTATAAATGATTTTTGGGGTTCTCCTGAGAAGAAGTATAGGCTTCCGCGAAAACTTTTTACATGGGCTAAAATTGACATGCCTTCTTCTGGAGGTAAAAGTAATGTCCTCTGTTCTACTTTATTTAGCAACTCAAGTACCAAAGTTGGCGAAAGTCTTCCATAAAAAATCAAGTGAAGATGATCGTTTTTCTGGAGATATGGGTTCAAGAATGTTTCTACAATTTTATTGAGATCGTTAGTTGCTAAGTAGTGATAGCATGGCTCAAATGCCATGAGGAGATCTTTGTCAGTATCTAAAGACTGAACCTTGGCTTTCCAAAAATCAGTAGCGCTGTTGTGCGCTTTTGTAAACTCTTCTTTATTTTGCTTGAGGAGATGTACCGCTTCCGCACGCACAAGAGGATGTAGTGCATATTCACCATTTACTACATCCAATAAAGACCGATTTTTGAGGATTTCAATAGTTTTGATATGGCTTTCTTTAGGGCTATCCCATAACTGATAGAACAAAGCCTCAATCGGTACATGAGGAATACTCTGATAACGATAACAACCCATCCGCTTTAGCAAACTATAGGCTAATGGCTCTACGGTTGCTAGTCGTTCTAAATGTCCAGCCACCAGATCTTTTAAATCTGCCGAAGCCAGTATATCTTTCCCGCGCTGTTCCCAGAATTTTGTAGCATTGCTATCGAAGTCCATATAGATTTCTCCATATAGACTAGTCATCGCTTTAGCATTCCCCCCCAGCTTACTGTGCATTTCCGCCAATGACTTCTCATCAAAAAGTATATTATTATAGGCAAAGTAATCTTGCCAATCTGTCTGACTTAATGACGGAATCGCATAGTTGCAAATACTGCGTAATCTAGACTCTAGCAAACGGCATCGACTGGTCACAATCGTAATGGATTGGGTTGAGTGATCGGATAGTATGCTAAATAGCTCTAAATATTGAGCATGATCTGGAATGAACTTCCCATTTCTATCCAGCAAGCTCTCGATATTGTCAACTAAAATAGCGAGTTTTTGCTCCTTGAGTATCCGCCGCAGTCTGTCTAACGTAACTGTAAACTGTGAGGAAGACATTTTATGAAAGTCTTGATTAAACCACTCGTCTAAAACACTCTGAGCTGAAGGAATATTTGAGACATCAATGGGCATATATAGCTCAATAACATGATATCCTTTACTCTCTAGCTCTTGTAAATATTTTTGAGACAGAGTCGTTTTGCCCTGACCACCCACACCGTGGATCGCAATTATTTTGTTAGTCTTTGCTAGAGCATTTAGACTTTCTATGGCGCTAGCTCTTCCCAAAAAGCTGAGGTTTATCTCTTCAACTGTTTGTTCTTTTACCTCATTGGGGTCAAGATCCAATACTTTGCAGCAGGCAATAAAGATATTATCACTAAGACTTACTTTGCCATTCCGAAATCGATTCCATGTTTCTGGAGACACAAGCGCTGTTCTTGACCAATAGCTATCGGTTTTATTACGACCACTATTTTTAATCGCTACATTGACTTTCTCAACCCAAGCAATCGACAGTCTAGACAAAGTAAAACCCTTATACCTAATTGAGCCCTAGGATGAATTTTGACACAAATTTAGTTTTTTTTGTCTTTTCTTTGTCAGGTTTTTATCTTTTTTGTTGGTTTCTCAGCAGTTTTTTGTCAATTTTTATCTTTTTTTCGTAAGATTTTAAAAAATAATGTTACCAAAACCTGACAATGATTTTTCTCATTTTGTTGCTTTAATTACATTTGTAACTATAAATAAGTCTACTAATTTCACCCATTTTAAATTAGTTCTATCTTATGATTTCCCAACCATCCTTAAGGATATTGACCCATGATCCATCAATTGCCAAAAATCTATCTTATATTAGAAAGAAAAATCTGATGGTAGATGTTCCGCTAAAACTCCGCCTATCTAGCTACCTTCGGGTTTCATGCTCAATTATTCAACGCATTGATTTTAATAGTTTAGATATTAATCTCCTTGAAAAGGATAAACAACGTTATCAATACTCCAATCTTTGCCGACAGTTATGTTGTCTTAATCCTCTATGGTGGAAAACTTGTCAGGTTTCAAAAGAGGGAGGCGTAATCTCTAATAATGAAGCGATTGCCACTTTATTGCATCCGCTTTATCACCTGCACTTAATATTTATGGAAAATTAGGTTGTATTGCAGTTGAAAAATTTAGATTTCGTAGGGCTACGTTTCATTACTAGTCCTACGGAATCTGACATCGCAGAAATTCTTTCCACATAATATCGACACCAAAACATGAATAATAACGACTATCCAAATGACTGTCCATCTGCTACTTTCTTTGTACTATACCCATTAATTGTTGCTTGCTTATCAGTAACAGCACATCAGCAGTCCGCGACGGCTAGCACGATTGAAAGTTGCAGATCCCGTCCCACAGCATCGGCTGCATGTCAACAGAGGGCGTATCAACTTAGTGCGGTGATGGCTAGTACTGGGCTATCCCATCCCGCAGCAGCGGTTGCATATCAACAGAGAGGATATCAACTTAATGCGATGACCACTAGATCTGGGCTATCCCGTCCCGCAGCAGCGATTAGATGACATCGAGCCTATACAAAAAAACAATTTATAAAAAATGACCTTCTTTTATAAACCAGAATGGTGGGGGAATAGAAATAGATCGTTGTAGAGCCTAATAATCTCTACAACAATCTACTGAACTTCTAATTTAAAGTGCTTCCCAAAGAGATAGATTAAGCTATAGCAATCCGAAATGAATTGAGACAGGCTTCACTCAGCCAGCGTGGACTCATGGCTGAGCGAAGCCGAAGCCACAAATGACTTAGGATTGCTATATCTATCCCAAATCAAAAAAAATATCTGAGATGGTTAAGAACATACAATTCAATCCATTTCGTCAAGTTGCTTCTATTTCTGGACGCACAATTGTCGCGATCGCTTTATCTAGTACTACAGTATTGGCGCTGGTTCTTTCTGGAAAGGCTCTTGATGCAAATATATCTATTAGTAATCCACACAATATCGAAAGGATGCCTCTTGCTGATGCAGTTTTTCGCGAGTATTGATTAGCATAAAATGATTGCCTGATCAACTTTACGGAAGTACTAATCAGTCAAAGCTCATTCTATCGCCTTTTGAGAAATATGTAGGCGATCGCTATAAAATTTGTGATAAGAACTTCTTAGTCCGTTCTTCTTTAGGATTTTGGAAAAATTCTTCGGGTGTTGCCTCCTCGACAATTACACCGCCATCCATAAATACAATGCGATCGGCTACTTCACGGGCAAAGCCAACCTCATGGGTCACTACTACCATCGTAATCCCAGAATTTGCAAGCGATTTCATGACATCTAAAACTTCGCGCACCATCTCAGGATCAAGAGAAGAGGTCGGTTCATCAAAAAGCATGATTTTCGGTTGCATCGCCAAGGCTCTGGCGATCGCCACCCGTTGCTGCTGTCCACCCGATAGTTGTAATGGATATTTATGAGCTTGCTGAGCAATGCCGACTCGTTCCAATAATTGAGTAGCAACCTCTGAGGCTTTAGTTTTTGACCATTTGCGAACCCATGACGGCGCGAGGGTGATATTTTGGAGAACGGTGAGGTGAGGAAATAGATTAAATTGCTGGAATACCATACCCACTTCACGACGGATTGTATCAATATTGCGATGATTTTCAGGCGATAGCTCAAATCCATCCACAAAAATCTTACCCTGTTGATATTCTTCTAAAGCATTAAAAGTGCGAGCGAAAGTAGATTTGCCTGAGCCTGATGGACCCATGATCACCACAACTTCACCTCGATTTACGCTCAAGCTGACTCCTTTAAGAACATGAAAGTTGCCATACCACTTATGCACATTCTGCGCGACGATCATTGGCTCGTTTATGGATGAAGGATAAGGATTGGAGGTTAATGTTTCTGACATCATGTTGGACTGCTTTTGTTAACGCTAATTCAAGGATGAAATGTAACGGGTTCAGATGAAGCAAAGGTACTGTCATCAAAATGTCTGTAATAATCAGCCTTTTGCTAAAATACACGAAATTTCTACCCCTTGCAAAAAATGCTCAAAAAAAGTCAAAAATTTACGGTAATTGACAATATTGCTACAGCATTCTTAGAGGTACAGGGCTTTGTGCTGGACACCTCTAGGAATGCTGATCAAAACCACTGACTTCCGCAAGAGTATATAATGGTCGGCATTTCACCTCGTCATAGATCCTGCCAATATATTCACCCAAAATGCCAATACAAAATAACTGCACCGCACCTAAGAAGAATATCGCACAGGCAATAATCGTATAACCAGTTACAGGGGATTTTGGTTCGTTGATCCGCCAATAAATTACGAGTAGTGCCATAAGTATGGCGACTAATGCCGCAATCAATCCTAAGTAAGTGGATAGGCGTAACGGTGATTTGGAAAAAGATACTAAACCATTAATTGCTAAACCAAAGGATTTGCGAAATGTATACTTCACATCGCCAGCAAAGCGTGGGTTACGATCAAAGGGAATTGCTATTTGTTTAAAGCCCACCCACGATCGCAAGCCACGAATATAGCGATTGCGCTCTGGCATTTTATTGAGAACATCCACAACCTGTCGATCCATCAAGCAAAAATCACCCGTATCCGTGGGAATATCCACATCGGCAAGACTTTTAAGAACGCGATAGAAAACGTAGGCTGTAAGACGTTTGAATAAGCTCTCTTGACGACGCTGTAACCTTTGAGCATAGACAACTTGATAGCCTTGATTCCACAGCTTGATCATGTCAGGAATTAATTCGGGCGGATCTTGCAAATCTGCGTCCAGAATAATGCAAACTTGTCCTCTGGCAAAAGCCAAACCTGCAGTAACTGCAATCTGATGACCAAAGTTACGACCCAAACTCAAGTAACAAATTCGTTGATCCTTTTGCTGAAGTGCTTGCAGCATGCTCAAAGAGCGATCGCGGCTACCATCATTAATAAAAATTAGCTCAGAGGAACCATCTAACTGCTCGACAATTGTCGTAATTCGAGAATACAGCTCTGGAATTACTTCCTCTTCATTGTAAATTGGCACAATGAAGGAGTATTTGGGAAGCATAAGTTATCTTCTATTTGAATGTATTTGTGTTTCGCAATAATTTAAGGCGCATTGCGCCTTAAATTATTGTTTTTATTACTTTGGTGCATTTAGCAACTGTAATGCTTTGGGAATGTTAAATTGCATGGCGGCGGCAACAATATTTAGGGTTCTCAGTTCGGGTAACTGAGGCGCAATTTGAGCTGCTTTGTCAAAAGCTGCTTGAGCCTGTGCGCCTTGCCAATTATATAAATGCACAAATCCTAAATATGTCCAAGCATAGGGATTTTGAGAATCAAGATTAGTGAGCTTCTCAAAGGTAGCGATCGCGGGTTGTGGTTGTTTTTGCAGAATATAAGTGAAAGCCAAATTATAAAGCAGGGGAATCCTGTTGGGATCATCAGGAGATGCTTGCTGCACACGATAGCTTAGACTCTTTTCTGCTTGTAAGACATAATCTTGAGTGGGATCGTATTGATTAATTGTGGCAAGTTCCGCAAAGATAGGATCGATTTTCCCAACAGGTAATAGAGTAGTCAGTTGACTTAACTGTGTTTGTAAATCTAGCTCTGGCGCAAGTTGAGGCAAACCTGCCGCTAGTTGGATTTGCACAGATGGAATAGTTAGCGGTAACGAAGATCCCGTTTTTCGATCTAGAACTGTGGCTTTGAGAACATAGGTATCATTCGGTAAAGTAGCAGGGGGCAACATAGCTGTAACTTCCGTAACCTGAAATTCTCCACTGCTGTTATTTCCATTATTTGTAGGGGATTGATAGAGATTACCAAAGGCGATCGCATGATCGTGTATCCAATAGGCTTTACCATTCTGCTGCTGCCATGTCAGCACGACGATCGCATTTTTGAGATTGTCCCAATTGCCCTGCCATGTATAGGTGACAGGAACAGGCTGACCACTCGGCGCTTGCGTTGGCACATTTACAGATATTAATTTTAGGCGATCGCTTGGCGCATTGCCCTGCACAGGAGTTACTGTAAGTGGTAATGGTTCACGCTGATGAAGGCGCAAGTCACTGCCATCGGGGAGTTTCCACTGTTGGGTGATCGGCAGATCAGCACTACTTTCCAATTTTTGTTTTAAGGATGCCTGTCCCGCTTCTATAAAACTGTAATCCCCCTGATCGCCAGTTTTGGTAACATACCAAGACAGCGATCGCCCATCTTGCTCTGTATATTTGGGATCTGTGCCAACTTGTCTACCATAGACTTGAAAGCCCGTACTTGCTCCAAAAAAGTCAATATTCATCGGATTAAGTTGAGGGGTATTAGTGAGAACTCCTAGAGTCGAACGCAAGTAGGGTTGTTTTTTGGTAATGGCATTAATCAATTCTATATGAGGATAAGTTGCACCGAAATCTGGGAAATGTCTCTCGCCAATTACGCCAATACCTGCGGAGACAGGGAACTGATGCACAAATACCGATAGAGCCGCAAGGGATACTACGAGATAACGGAATGCATTCCACCATAAGCCTTTACCCAAGGAGAATCCATAGGCTAAGACAATCGCTACGGAAGGTAAGTAGGGTAGGATAAATCGGTTGATTTTATTACTTCCCAAAGAAATAAGAATGTAAGTTCCCAGCGTAAACAATGCTAACCATCGCCAAGTTCTTGCATTTGATTTAGTTTGTGAATAGTCAGTTTTTAAATCTTTTACAGCTTTAGGACTATCCTCTGGAGATTGCTCTGTTTCTTCTGTTGTTACTTTTACTAATTGAGGTGTGAGCGCTAACTTGCGCCAAGCCCAGCGACCGCTAAATAATAGCCAACAGCCTAAGCTAGAAAATAGCAAAAATGGCGAAAACATATCAGGCAACATTTGCGCGTAAAACAACCACCCCATCAGGGTATTCGCCTGAGGTGAATTATAGTAGATTTTACCTAGCTCATTGACGCGTAAAGTCGAACTAATAATCGTTAACCAGTTAGTAGTAAACCAGCCGCCAATCACGAACCATGCAGAAATAAATAAAAGTACTAATTGGATCAGTCGAATCCATTGTCTTCGCCATAATGTCCCCACCACTAGCCACAGACAGGGTAGTACAATCAAAAGAATTCCTGTGCCGCGAGTTAAAAAACAAGCTCCGACCCCAATTCCTGACGCGATCGCCCAAGTCCACTGTTGCCATCCTCTAGCATCGCGCCACTTGCTCATAGATAAATAGCTAAAAGTAGCGATCGCGGCAAGGGGATAGTCCAATAGATAATCTGTACGCTGAAATACAAGAAATGGGGCGATCGCACAAAAAATAGCAGCCCAAAGTCCTACCGTCGTCGAAAATAAATGTTTGCCTAAGTGATAGACTGAAATTAATAAAATAGCCGTGAAAATCAGATTTACAGTGGTAGCCGCATCATAGGTTTGTCCTAACCATTGCAAAACTGGAACCGTGAATAGATAAGTTAAAGGGGCGCGGTAGGTGGGAGCTTGTTGCCAAAGGTCTGTCCACCAAGCAGTCGAAAATCGCTCTGGTGATTGCCATACTCGCCAGAAATTGAGGGCTTTATTCAGATGCTCACCCTGATCCCACGCAGGTGGGGCATTATCGAGAGAAAACCATAACCGATCAGCGATCGCGGTTAACAACCACAACAAGCCTAAAATAAAGGTCGGAGATGTCACCCACGAGGGCAAGCGGACTTTGGAGAGCATACAAAAAACCTGTTAATCATCGTCTGCACTAGAGATTAACAGTAATAGGGATGTCTAGACAAATATAAGCGATCGCTCTCCTGCGATGACTTCACCGATGCGATTAGTCGTAAATCCTTGAGCTTGGAAATAGGCGATCGCCTCATCCACTTTTTGGGGATCAACGACTACAGCTAAACCGATCCCCATATTGAAGGTATTGAACATATCTGTTTCGGGGACTTCACCTTCAGTCTGAAGCCATTGGAATAGCGCAGGAATTTGCCAACTATTACGGAAAATTTGCACTGCTTGTCCATCACCGAGGCTACGGGGCAAGTTTTCAGGTAAGCCACCACCCGTGATATGGGCAAGCCCGTGAATACCTAGATTTGCCTTAAGAGCCGCTAAAACTGGCTTCACATAAATTTGAGTCGGGGTCAGAAAAATCTCGGCTAAAGTTAAATCTTGGGTTGCGGACGAGATGGGGATTTCTAACTTTTTGCTCCAGCTATAACCTTTAGTTTCAATGATCTTGCGAACAAGGCTATAGCCATTGCTATGTATCCCCGAACTCGCCACACCAATCACCACATCACCGATGTTTACCTGCGTGCCATTGAGCATTTCTGACTTTTCGGCGATCGCCACACAAAAGCCCGCTGCATCATATTCACCGACACCATAAAATCCGGGCATCTCCGCCGTTTCGCCACCAAGTAGCGCACAGCCTGCGAGCTGGCAACCATCGGCGATCCCCTTGACCACTTCTGCTAGTTGATCAGGCTCAAGTTTACCAGTTGCTAAATAATCTAAGAAAAATAAGGGTTCGGCTCCAGAGGTCAGTACATCGTTTACACACATAGCGACTAAATCAATGCCGATCGTGTCGTGTTTATTAGCAGCCTGAGCAATTTTTAGCTTTGTACCAACGCCGTCTGTACCTGAAACGAGAACGGGTTGCCGATAACCTGTGGGCAATTCAAAACAGCCACCAAAACCACCAAGATCGCCTAATACGCCTAGACGATGGGTTCTCGCAACGGAATCGCGAATTTTTTCAACGAAGGTGCGACCTGCTTCGATGTCTACACCCGCCTGACGATAATCCAAAACCTCTAACTCCCATTTGATCAGCCTTCAGAGCATTGCATAGCAATGCTCTAAAAATATTTACTACTTGCCTAATTCTTCCGCGCGTCGCGTTGCGGCAAGTACGGCTTCTATCATAGCGGAACGTAGCCCCGCTTTTTCTAACTGAGCGATCGCCGCAATAGTTGTTCCCGCAGGGCTAGTGACCTGATCCTTTAATTGAGCAGGATGCAGCTTAGTTTTGCTGATTAATTGTGCAGTACCTAAAACCGTTTGAGTCGCAAGCTGTAGGGCGATCGCTCTGGGCAAACCTGCCGCCACACCACCATCTGCCATAGATTCAATTACCAAAGCAACATAGGCTGGTCCCGAACCTGACAGACCCGTGACGGCATTCATTAGCGATTCAGCGACTTCGACAACCGTACCAACTGCCCCAAAAATTTTTCGCACCTTGTCTAGCTGCTCTGTTGTCACCAAAGCATTAGCGGCGATCGCCGTAACTCCTGCCCCAACCTGTGCTGGTGTATTTGGCATAGCTCGGATAATCGGCTTAGATGGGAACATGCCAGCTAACTGCGCCAAGGTGACACCAGCTAAAATCGACACAATACAATCCGCAGGAGCATTACTTAAACCAATTGCAGCCGCTTTTAGTGACTGAGGCTTCACTGCTAATAGCATGATTTCAGCTTCCGCAGCCACCAAGTTATTTGGCGTAACTTGCACGCCGTACTTTTTTTCTAAAAGGTTGCGACGCTCTGGCATCGGATCGCTGACGCAGACATCGGATGGCTTGTAAATACGAGTATCAATCAGGCAAGACAAAATTGCCTCACCCATTACACCGCCACCGATAATACTGAGTTGAGATTTCAAAGCTTCACCAAAATAAACTAATTACAAACTATCAAATTTTTTGATAGATAGTTAGTTTTATTGAGCGAAACGACTAACGGGTATTTCGGATGCCCATGCTGGTGATGGTGATGCGGTAGGGCGCACAACACGAGGCTGAGAAATTGGCGCATCATTCAATACGGAAGATTGAGATGTAACTTGAACACAAGAAGGTGCAAACAGGAAGATACTGTCGCCAATGCGTTCTTGATGTCCATCAAGGGCATAAGTACCACCAGCTACGAAGTCAACTGCACGCTGAGCTTGCTCAGGATCCATCATGGTTAGATTAAGTACGAGTGACTTACGTTCACGCAATGCTTGGATTGCTTGAGGCATTTCTTCAAAGCTACGGGGCTCCATCACCACGACTTGGGATAAACCGTTTGCAGCGCCAGGCATACCAATTACATTGCTCATATTTTCAGGGGTAGATCTTAGTTCTGTTCGACGTTCACGGGTACGGCGCACCTGTGTCTCTTCGGATTCTGGTGCGATCGCGCCATTTTCCTCTTGATAAAGTCCTTGATATTCATTACTAGAGACTTCATCATACTCATATTCGTACTCTTGAGCCTCAGACAAACCAACAAAATCCTTGAGCTTTGTAAAAATTCCCATCGTAATTAACTCCTAGTGTTTTCTCCTCTGTTTTGGCTTGGACACCGCAACATCATACTTCTAGACTAGATGAGCAGTGCTATCTAATAAAGTAAAGTGTCCTATCATGCAAAGACTTACTTTTTCTAGTTATGTTCAATTGCCTTTACTGACTAAAACAGTATTGACAAAATATTTACTCGCAGACTGTAACCGATAACTGGTAAAAAAGCTAGATATGTATCTTGTTAACTTTCTTAATACGACAAAACGTGACTTTTTTTGTTTGGCAAATTTTTAATCTGACAAAATAAGACTTTCGCTTTTTCAAAGCCTTGTATTACATAACACTTAATCACTTAGGTACTTAGGTAAAGTAGTCATCAATGAATAAATCTTGTCGAGCCGTAATTAATTTTTAATAATCGGGCAGATCAGCTTACTAGTAAGGGCTTTACAAAATTAACTTGCGCTTACTAAGAGCGTCTATGTAAGTACAAATGCTGCTATTTGTTCATTAGTACATGCCTTTCTTAAGTGTTTTGGAGAAGCTATAAGCAAATGCCGCATTTTCTACAAAGCATGAAACTTACAAGCGATTGATATCATCTGTATTGCTTGGAAAAAGATAATTACCTTAGAAATTGCTCCAATCTTTTAGTACTAGTCACTACAAAAAATTTGAAACATAACATCAAAATAGTTGTCAATCTCTTAGATGATTTCTGATTTTAGGCTGTTAAGTATTTCTATTTGAAATTAAGGTGTTCTAAGATACAAAAATAATTGAATTTTTTTGCTTGGCATTCCTAAATCATTTAAGGGAAAAATAGAGTATTGACTTCAAATCTTTAAATAATTTCATAAAAAACCTACTTTAGCTAGAACGCTAAACTTATAGCAGGTTTGTATGTATTTGGCAAGCAGATTTTTTGCGAAGTTTATATATTTAGAGGGTAAGAATAATGATTAGTCGTGCTGTATAGCAGCACGACTAATCATTATTTGTTAAATCTCAGAATTCTTGAGTTGTCATTAAACAAGATTTCATGTAAGAATTCTGGGATATTTTGTGCTTGTGTCAAGGAATCAGTAATTATGCGTTTAGGACAATTGCTCACGTTAGCAGGGTATCAAAATTCTCAGCCTGAACTGGATATGCTGGAAGTGAAGCGTATAATCGCTGATTCGCGGGCTTGTCAAGATGGAGACTTGTTTATTGGGATGACAGGGACTCAGGTGGATGGAGGTAAATTTGCGCCACAGGCGATCGCGCAGGGAGCGTTCGCGGCAATTATTTCTCGTGATTCCTATGAAAATTTAGCTAACAACTTGGCGATTAAAGACAGGTTGATTGCCGTTGATGATGTGGTTGTAGCTTGCAGTAAATTAGCAACGTCATTTTATGACTATCCTGCTCAAAAGTTGAAATTGGTGGGCGTGACGGGTACTAATGGCAAAACTACGACCACACACTTGATTGAGTTTTTGTTGCAAACCCAATATGCATCGGCGCTATTTGGAACACTCTATACCCGTTGGGCTGGCTATTCTAAGAATGCTACCCATACTACTCCCTTTGCCTTGGACTTACAGGCTCAACTTGCCGAAGCGATCGCCGCAGGTTGTGATGTGGGCTTGATGGAGGTTAGCTCCCATGCTTTGGATCAACGACGCGCATTGGGCTGTCCCTTTGAAGTAGCTGTATTTACCAACTTGACTCAAGATCATTTGGACTATCACAAAGACTTAGAGACTTATTTCCAAGCGAAGGCGTTGCTGTTTAGTGAGACTTATTTACAAGGTAGGGCAATTATTAATTTTGATGATCCTTTTGGTCAGCGATTAGGTCAAATGCTTTCAGGGAAAGAGGTATGGACTTATAGCATTAGTAATTCTCAAGCTGATTTTTATACTGAAAACTTGACCTATTTACCCAATGGAGCGATTGGGACTTTGCACACACCACAGGGGGCGATGGCGTTTAATTCGCCATTAGTGGGACGTTTTAATGTGGAAAATATTTTGGGGGCGATCGCTACAGCCTTGCATATGGGTATGAGTTTGGCAGAAGTGGTGAGCCGTTTGCCAGAATTCAAGAACGTTCCAGGTCGAGTGGAACGGGTACAAATTAACGATGAGCAGGATATAACTGTGGTAGTAGACTACGCCCATACCCCTGATAGCCTAGAAAACCTACTAAAAGCTATGCGTCCCTTTGCCCGGCGCGAATTAATATGCGTATTTGGTTGTGGAGGTGATCGTGATCGTACTAAGCGTCCCTTGATGGGTGATATCGCAGCCAGACTTGCTGATCGCATTTATGTGACTTCCGATAATCCCCGCACTGAAGATCCGCAAAAAATTCTTGATGATGTCGTGGCGGGCGTGAAGGAAAATATTGGGGATAAACCGCTAACTATTGAAGGCGATCGGCATAAATGTATTCAGCTAGCTATTGCTGAAGCCCAATCAGGGGATACAATTCTAATCGCAGGGAAAGGACATGAAGATTATCAAATTATTGGGCGCGAAAAAATCCATTTTGACGATCGAGAAGAGGCAAAATTTGCTTTGAGTGATCGCCAAAAGCTAGTTCACTAGTCAAATGATTGTTTCCTCGTAGAAGGTGGGGAAACAATCATTCTCAATCAGCCGATATTCCCTCAGTAAAAACACACAAAGAGGATCGGTTATGATAAAAAAGGAATTGTATTCAGAATAAAGTTAGGTTTGTGTCTGCTAAATAGGAAAAAGTAGCTTCATGGGTTCGTAATCTGCCCCTAAACCTAAGTTGCTGATTATCGATGATGAACCCGATAACTTAGATTTATTGTTTCGGACTTTTTATCGAAAAAATTGAGCCAACAGTCACTTATTAATGCGATCGCGGCTTCCGTCGATAGTAATGCACCCTATCGAGAAAGTATTGCCGCGATCCCAGAATTTATCTTCCGTAATTTTGAAGTGTCTGCCAGTATTTTGCGGGTATTTGAGAATGGTCAGCTTTTAAATGATTATTCAGCCTATTGTCATGAATCAATTCCTAATGTACCTCAGCGAGCGTAGATTCTCCCTCTGCAATCACACACTGTAGAAATTAGTGATATTGAAACAGATGAAAGGATTTCTCAAGTTTACAAAGCCTATTGGTTCTCTAGAAGCAGCGATCGAGAAATCAAATCCATGGCCCTATGATCAAGCCGTCATTGCTCTTCGTAATTGCTCTTCGTAATTGTCGGCGGCTATTGCGATTGGTAAATCAATTGCTCGATATCCAACGCCTTGATGCTGGCAAAATGCAAGCCTGTTTCCGTCTTTGCAATCTAGTGGAATTTACCAGTCTAACCATTGACGCTTTTCGTCCTTCTAGCTTAGTTGCTAAGGCAGCTACAGGTGAACTAAGCCTTGATTTGCGTCCTGAGCCAAAGATGATTACCGTTCTATTTACTGATATTGTCGGTTTCACTTCCCTTGCTAATACTTTGCGATCGCGTCGGGTTGCGGAACTACTCAATCAGTATTTGGGCGCGATGACCGAAGCGATTTTTGCTAATGGTGGCACGGTGGATAAATTTATGGGAGATGGCATCATGGCTCTGTTTGGTGCGCCTGAAGATTGCAGCCCCAATGAACAGGTGCGTCGAGCCGTGCGAACTGCTAAATCAATGCAGCGATCGCTGGCTCAACTAAATGAGCAATGGACAGCCCAAGGTATTCCCTCTATCTACAAATGCTAAGCGTCGGAGTGCAGATTTTGCTAAACTACTATAATCTGAATATTTCTTAATACTCCTTTCTCCATAAATTCCCAATGCGTATCTCTCTGAATTGGCTCCGTGAACTTGTAGACTGCGATCTCTCTCCCCAAGAGCTAGAAGAAAAACTGACGATGGCAGGCTTTGAGGTCGAGTCGATTGAAGACCGCAGAACATGGGCTGAGGGAGTTGTCGTTGGTCATATCCTCACGGCTGAGCGCCATCCCAATGCGGACAAATTACAGGTATGTAAAGTTGATATCGGCTCACCTGAACCATTACAAATTGTCTGTGGGGCAGCCAATGCCAGACAGGGCTTGTTTGTTCCTGTGGCGACCATCGGGACTTATTTGCCCACCATTGACCTAAAATTGCGTCCTACTAAGTTGCGTGGCGAACGCTCTGAGGGGATGATCTGCTCACTTGCCGAGATTGGATTAGCGAAGGAATCCAGTGGTATTCATGAGTTTCCCGAAGGTGTGGCTGTTGGCGCAGATGTGCGTCCTCTATTGGGGTTAGATGATGCGATTCTCGATGTGACTTCTACCGCTAATCGTGCTGATGCGCTCAGTGTGGTAGGGATGGCCCGTGAAGTAGCCGCTTTACTGGCGAAAGAGGTGCGTTTACCGACAGCAACTAAGGATTTTTCCATCAAGGTCGCTAACTGGGTGAATGTTGAAGACTCAAAAGCTTGTTCTGCTTATATCGGTACATTAATTAAAGGTGTGAAGGTAGCACCTTCTCCTGAGTGGTTGAAGCGACGGATTGAAGCTGCGGGAATGCGATCCATCAATAATATTGTTGATATTACTAATTACATCTTGTTGGAATGGGGGCAGCCACTCCATGCTTTTGATGCCGATACTTTGTCCGATGGCATCAATATCGGCGTGCGCTTTGCGAAGGCTGGTGAAAAAATTAAAACCCTTGATGGTGTCGATCGCACTTTGACTAGTCAAAACTTCTTAATTACCTCAGGCGAACATCCGATCGCGATCGCAGGGGTAATGGGTGGTGCAGATACAGAAGTTTCTGAAACAACCACTAATATTATTTTAGAAGCTGCTTTATTTACCCAAGTTACCGCAAGGCGCTCCGCCCGCTCTCAAGGTTTACGCACCGAGGCATCGTCACGCTATGAACGCGGAGTTAATCAGGCGGCGATCGAGTCAGCTGTGGCAAGAGCTATTCAGCTAATTGTGGAACTTACTGGCGGTGAAGTAGCGGAACAAAGTATTGCTGATACGCGTTCTCATGAAGTACGAGTCATTGATTTACGCCTCACCAAAGTTTGGCAAATCTTGGGTGAAGTTGATCGCGAAGAAGAAAGCATATTACCTTTACTCTCGGAAGCTGAAGTTGAACAAACTCTTAAAGTATTGTCATTTGAGCTAGAGAAGCAACCTATCGAAGAAGGTAGCTATGCCACTTGGAAAGTCACCGTTCCCTCCTATCGCTATGCTGATATTGAGCGCGAGATCGACCTTGTAGAGGAGGTTGCGCGAATCTATGGCTACGACAAATTTGTAGAAACTCTGCCTGCTAGAACTGAATTCGGATTCCTTTCTGCCGATCAAGAAGGTGGCAGGATGATCCGTGCGGCTTTCCGTGCTGTTGGTTTAACGGAAGTGATGCATATGTCCTTATGCAGCCCCACAGAGTCGCATCAGGTTAAGATTAATAACCCTGTGGCGATCGAATATGGAGCCTTGCGTGGGGATTTGCTTACCAACTTAATCGATGCTTGTGCCTTCAATATTAATCAAGGCAATGGTATTCTCAATGGCTTTGAAATCGGGCGAGTGTTCTGGCTCGATGAAGCGGGTAGCGATGAAACCGATCGCATTGCGGGTATTTTAGGCGGCGATCGCACCGTTGGCGCATGGCAACATGACTCTAAGCCTTTGAATTTCTATCAAGCAAAAGGTTTGCTCGATTCTGTTTTCCACAACCTCTCAGTAACTGTGGAATATCAACCCGATCAAAAAGATACGAGATTACACCCCGGCCGTACTGCATCACTGTGGATTTCAGGAGAGCGCCTCGGCAAGTTCGGTCAACTGCATCCTCAACTACGCGCTGAGAAGGAGCTTCCCGATGAGATTTACGCTTTTGAGCTAGATTTCTACACCTTACTTGATGCCATGATGAAGAAGTCTATTCCTATATTCCAGCCTTTTTCTACTTATCCTAGTAGCGATCGCGATATTGCCTTCTTTGCACCCCTCAAGTTTACGGTTGCCAATATTCAGCGATCGATTATCCATGTGGGTGGTGAATTGCTCGATTCTGTGACGCTATTTGATCAATATATTGGCAAAGGTGTTCCCGAAGGTTCACGCAGTCTTGCCTTTAGATTAGTCTATCGAGCTGGCGATCGCACCTTGACCGATGCCGATATTAACCCTATTCATCAAAAGGTACGGGATGTCCTCGAAGAGAAATTCCAAGCTACATTAAGAAGTTAAACAAAAGGAAAGGCAGTGCTTAGCACTGCCTTTCCTTTAATAAACCCAAATAAAGGGCGGCGGCGCAAAGCGCTGCCGCCCTTTATTTGGGTTTTATGTCCTATATTTAAGATCAAGTTACAATACCAATAGGCTGAAATAATTTATGCCCATTAATTAATCAGGAGTACATCTACCAATTATGACCATCGCAACCGATATCGCCACTCCCACCGATCTTAACCTTAGTGAAAGAGAGCAAGAACAAAGCTATCAAATGGCACAGGCAGCCGCGATCGCTGCGGACGATCGCAAGGGAGAAAATATCGTGATACTAGCGATCGGTGAAGTTTCATCTCTGGCGGAATATTTTGTCATTGCCTCAGGATTTTCTAAGGCTCAAGTACGGGCGATCTCAGTTGCTACCGAGGACGCACTAGAAGAAAAGTTTGGACGCAAACCTAGAAATATCGCAGGTGAGCAAGATGGCTCATGGGTTTTGTTGGACTATGGTGATGTGATTGTGCATGCGATGATGACACAAGAGCGTGAATATTACGACCTAGAAGCATTTTGGGGACATGCACCCAGACTAGAAGCTGTTCTCCCCGTTGTCGAATAGATTAATCACAAAGTCGGTGTATTACGCCGCTTTTTGATTAATTGGCATTGGTAGCCCAGACAAGCAATAATTGATCCATATCGTTTATATTGAGACCTATCAAAATTTATGCAAGTTGGCGATCGTGTTCGTGTTAAAACATCACTGAATGTCTTCCATCATCCTGAACACAAGGGTAAATCCTTTGATATTGCAGGACTCGAAGGAGAACTCGTGCGTATCCATACAGAGTGGCATGGTCGTCCGATCAGCCCCAATTATCCCTATGAAGTGAGATTTGCTCCTAGATTTGCGACCCATTTAGGTGATCACGAAATAGAAGTAGCCAATTAGTTCACGGCTAGTTTACTGTTACGGTCTGTGCATCACGCAGACCGTTTTGCTAGAAGAGGTTCACCAATGGAAGCAACAATTTTCAGTATTGTTTTCGCTCTTTTAAGTGGCACTTATATCTATAGATCCTTTCGGATTATTGAAGAAGGTCAAATTGCACTGGTTGAGAGATTTGGGAAATATCAAAAAACGATGGAACCGGGGATTAATATCGTTTTACCATTTCTCGATCGCGTCACTTTGATTAAGAGCGCCCGCGAGCAAGTGCTGGAAATATCGCCGCAGCCCTGCACAACTTCTGATAGTGTCAGTGTCAGCGTTAGTAGCGTAATGTATTGGCAAATTAACGATCTCAAAAAAGCTCGTTATAACATTGAAAATGTCGATAAATCTCTAATCGTGTCCTTGGCAACGCAGATCCAAACTCAGATTGGACGTTGCGATCTCGATAATATTATTGGTGGACAAGAGCGTATTAATGGCGAGATTTTAGAAGGCATTTCTAGCGATACAAAAGACTGGGGAATTAAAGTTTTACGGGTGAGATTGGGCGAAATCACGATTCCCACTTCAGTACTGCAATCGATGGAGAAGCAAAAGGCAGCGGAAATCGAGAAAAAGGCGATGATTTCACTATCTGAGGGCGAAAAAACCTCTGAGATTAAAAAGGCTGAAGCAGAAGCACTTTCTAATCGAGTTCTGGCTGAATCTGGGCGACAGGTGCAGTTAGAACAAACTGAAGCAATGGCTTTATCGATTGAGCGTATTGCCGACGCGATCGCCAATCATCCCCATGGTAAAGAGGCGGTGCAGTATCTCTTGGCGCAAAAATATCTAGAAATGGGACAGGCGATCGGACAGAGTTCCAGTAGCAAAGTTTTATTTATGGACCCACAGTCAATTCCGGGAGCAATTCAATCCCTGTTGGCAATGACTGATACCAAGATGGCTGAGGCAATCGCAAAGCAACCCTTCGGCGCAAGTACTAACATCCCCGCATCCTTACGCAATTTGCCTGAAATTAAACCTTTTAAACCGCCCTCAGAGTCTGAAAAAATTGATCCTAGCAGCAATTAGTCAATCATAATTGTGTCCTGAAACTTTTGAAAGCCCGACTTTGTCGGGCTTTCAAAAGTTTCAGAGCTATGCCTTAACAAGAAGCACACCCTTTGGGTGTGCTTCTTGTTAAGGCATGAGTCCACTACCGATGCCTAAGCGTTCAGCAACACCAGAAGCCAGTGGTAGCAGAGTTACTAACATCCAAAACAAGCCAATGACTCCCAAGGCTTCGCGATCGCCATCTAGTTCTGAAAGCTCATTCAGCATCGGACGTTCAAGATCACGCAAGAGGATCAAAATAATTCCTCCCCAATAGAGTGCTAAGGGATTGATTACTGTCGCAATCACTAAGAAAACTAAGGTTAATACCGTTGTCCAACTCGCAACCCTCCGCCCATAAACTGATTGAACAATTCGACCACCATCCAATTGACCCGCAGGCATCAAATTTAGAGCCGTAATTGCTGAACCCAGCCATCCCAAAATTACGAGGGGATGGATCGATATCAAATTATTGTGCAAAGCCTCACCAAGGAATAGTTTGGCTAGAGTTCCTGCTAATACTGAAGCTTGGAAAATTTGGCTCGGAATATCAATACTGCCCATGCCGATCGCTGATAGGCGTAAGCCAATAATCAATATGACCAGCGACAATATGCCACTGGCAAGGGCTGGCGCGATCGCAATGTCAAATAGGGCTAAACGATTGGGTAAAGGTGAGTAGATGCGACTAAACGCACCAAAGGAACCTAACTGGGATGATGGTAGGAGAAATGGCAAACTTAGCTTGACTTGATATTTACGAGCCATAAGTCGCATTGCTAGCTCACGTATTCCCAAAATCAAACCAACTCCAAGGGCAAAGGGCAATCCTGCTAAATAATCTTGAGCAGTTTGGGCGACGGGAATCCCTGCGACCTGCGAGCCTAAACTCAAAGCTGTATAGCCATTTGCCACAATCAACACAGCAATCAAGACTTTTTGAGGAATTGTATTGTTATCTATGGCAATATCGCGATTTGGTAATACAATCACCACGGGTTTACGGTCTTGTCCTTCGACCAAAAACAGGTTGTATTTATTCTCAAGGCGATCGCGCAGGGATTTAGATAGGCGCTCATGTACCACATCAGGCTCACCCCGTAAATTACCTTTAAAAATCGCCCCCTCTTGATAGGGAATCGACTCTGTGATGTAATAGGTTTCAATCCCAAAAATCCCCTGTATTAGCTTCATATCTTCCGCAGGTAATGTCTTATACAGTCTTAGCTGTGTCTTTCCCTGAGACATGGCTACGGCAATAGGAGTATTTGCACTTTGACTTTTTGGGATAAGATTTGGGCCATCATTTTGTAAGTTAGCTCGATCGCCACCAGCTGCAATATCTTGTTTGAGCTTCTGCTCGATCGCTAACCGTTCAGATTCTCCTACCTTGCGTAATTGACTTCCGATCGCGATATAGGCGATCGTCGAACTAAGTAATAAAAATAATAGCGTTGTGAAATTGATAAAAACACCCGATACAAACAAGCCAAAATAAACTAACCAAGGCGACATCAGCGCCACAAATTGTAGCCAAGACAGTAGTCCTAGCTTGCCTAAACTGCGGGAACGGAGATATCCCCAACCTAGTAAAGCAAGAGTAAGTATAAATACGGCAATTGGAATAAACGGAGTTGATCTCATAAACATAAATTATAGGAAATTACAGGAGTTCTCGAAAGCAGTCCAACTTTCCTCACAATTTCTTGGTAGTTTGAAGGTGTTTTGTGTATCCACTTTAACGACAAACCGTAATCTAATGTACCATTCTGAATTATTTAGGGAATCGAAGTAAAAGTGTAAAGAACCAGCATTGTTTATGGCGCAGCTTTGCCCCCTCCTAAACAATGCTAACTTGTAAAACCCTAAGCAAGCTTTGCATTGCTACATCAAAAATTGATTTACTGTAATATATTGGTATAAACAATCAACGGTGAACTCGTAGAATAACTGTAGATTAATAAAAGCTATACCATCGGTCATTTCAACATAAATTGAGGGCAAATGCAAAGTGGGCATTGTTGTAGAAAACGTAAATAAACGGTTTGGAGATTATGTCGCTCTCGATAATATCAATCTTGAGGTCGCAAATGGCTCGCTAGTGGCTTTATTAGGTCCTTCTGGCTCTGGTAAATCTACTTTATTAAGAGTGATTGCAGGCTTAGAAGCTCCAGATAGCGGCAAAATTTTTCTCACTGGTAAAGATGCAACCAATGATGATGTCCGCGATCGCAACATTGGCTTTGTATTTCAACACTATGCCCTATTTAAGCATCGGACGATTCGCGACAATATTGGCTTTGGGCTAGAAATTCGTAAAGTTCCAAAAGCAAAAATTGCTGAACGCGTAGAGGAACTACTCGAATTGGTCCAACTCAAAGGACTTGGCAACCGTTACCCATCACAACTATCAGGCGGGCAACGTCAAAGAGTTTCCCTCGCTCGCTCCCTTGCAGTTAAACCGAGTGTTTTGCTGCTTGATGAGCCATTTGGAGCCTTAGATGCCAAAGTTCGCAAAGAATTACGTGCATGGTTGCGCCGCCTCCATGATGAAGTGCATGTCACTAGTGTATTGGTGACCCATGACCAAGAAGAGGCTATGGAAGTCGCTGATAAAATTGTGATTATGAATGAAGGCAAAATCGAGCAAATCGGTACACCTGCGGAAGTTTATGATAATCCCGCCACCCCATTTGTGATGAGCTTTATTGGCCCTGTCAATGTGTTAACTGCGAATAAAGATCAAGCCAGTGATTTTCACAAAGCCCTCCAACACAGTGTCAATCAGGATCTCTATATTCGTCCTCGCGATATTCAGATCGTAAGTGAGGTCAGCAGCGCCGCTGTATCGGCAAAAATTGTCAGAGTTATTAATCTTGGTTGGGAAGCTCAAGTGGAATTATTGTTAGAAAGTGGGCAGGTTTTAACTGCTCACTTAACACGCGATCGTTTTAATGAGTTAAATCTACAACCACAGCAAAATGTTTATATCGAGCCAAAAGACACCAAATCTTTCGCGTTAGATTATGTGATTTAGAAGCATATAGCGCTTTGCATTTTCTTGAAACCCAGATAAATTTTCAAAAAACTTGCGAAGCAAGTTTTTTGAAAATTTACATAACCCCTTCATTTGGGACTACGCTGACAAAAAAATTTGGTATAGACTGGTAACTAGATGTTATTAAGGAGCTAAAACTATGATTGGCAAAACAATTTCTCTGGTGACAACTAGCATTGTGTCAGTGACAATATTTGCTGCGGCTGGTGCGATCGCCCAAGTAAATAATGCTTCCACATTATCTGAACAAACCTTGCGAGACGCGCAACAACAAGAAAAAGGCGCACTTAATATTGGTGGTAGTAATCTAAACTTACTCCAATTAATTAACAACATTAATCTGGCTGGCGGTAAGTCTCCTGAAAAGTTTAGAGCCGATCAAGCTGAATCCTTCGATGATGCTATTGCCAATTTTAGAAACCAACAACGCCGCGAAGTTAAGTTTTCTATTCCCGCAAGTCCTACTTCTAGCAATCAATAAAAAAGTAAGGATAGGCGGTGCTTTACACCACCTATCCTTACTTTGAAATAAAGAATGCGGCGTTAAACGCCGCATTCTTTATTTCAAAGTAAGGAATTTTTCGAGAGCTACTACTAGTGATGGTGGCCATCGCCGAATGTTTTTGACCCAATTAATATCTCGATAGCGCGGATCGAGATTGGCTACAGAGACCCAATTACTTTCTGCTTCACCCTGTTTTTTATCTGCCCAGAGTGCTGCAGCCAAAGCTGCCCTTACATCTGTGAAGTTGGGATATTTGCGTAAGATATTTTTCATCGCTTTAATTGCCATATCTGTATCGCCAGTTTGAGCGCCGACCTCATACAAAGCGATCGCATTATTGCCAAAGGCAGTACTAAAGCGCGAATTAACCTGCATCGCCGTTTGATAATCAGCGATCGCCTCTTGCCATTTACCCAATCCCGCCTTAGCATTACCACGATTGTTATAAGCCGCTGCGTCTTTCGGATCAATTTCTAAAACGCGATCATAATCAGCGATCGCCTCTTGCCATTTGCCCAAGCTTTCCAATGCTGCACCACGATTGAGATAGGGATCTGGGTAATTAGGTGCAAGCTCTACAGACTTGTTGTAATCACTAAGGGCTTCCTGGGTGAGATTTTGGCTCATTTTTGAGTTGCCACGATTACTCCAACCTGCGGCATTGTCTGGATAAATCTTAATTAATTCTGTCCAGTAAACCTCAGCCTTTGTAAATTCCCCTGCATCGGTTGCATCAAAGGCTTTTTTAACGAGTTCATCGAGTTGATTAGATTCTGCTTCGGTAATATTCAGTTGCGCCTGTGCAGGTGCGATCGCCGCAGGATGAAATAGTAAAAATAAAACCAGAAAAATTGCAAATATAAAGCGCATGAGAATTAAATCTTTGATTAAAAACCGAATCTAGTTAACTATTCTAAGCGCTTGGTTGAATTGTGATGCTGCCGTGCATTCCTGCTTCAGTGTGACCAGCGATCGCACAGCGCAATCCATATGTACCTGACTTAATTGGCACAAATGTCCACTCGGCGGTGGTGTTGGGGCGCAGTTCTAATTCGCGGATATTGCCCTTGATCTCCACATTGCCTGCCACTACATTTTGTGTCCAGACTGCATCAGCAAAATCTTTGCTAGTGAAATAATGCTTCATGGCACTAGGGTTACTCAGCAAGAGTTTATAACGCTTACCAGATTCAAAGGTAAAGTGATCGGGGACAAACTTTAGTTCATTAGCGGTATTGCTAAGACTGACTTTGATGGTGATCGCCTGTTGTTTCGTGAAATCTATCGCAGTGTTGGAACTGACTGGTGCAGCGATCGCCGGATTAGGGCTGATTACCATGCAGAAAATCCCCAATATGGCAATTAACAAAGTTTTCAAAGTACAGCGCATAATTTTCTTCTTAATTCCAAAGATTAAAGAAGGGTACAAAAGCACCCTTCTTTAATCTATGCCATGACCATACCGCCATCGACATTAAATACTTGACCAGTGATGTAAGCCGCCGCAGGATCAGATGCTAAAAATCTAACTGTACCTGCGATTTCTTCTGGTTGACCATAGCGTCCTAGAGGAATAAATTTAAGAATCTCGTCGGTATTCTTTAATTCTGCGGTCATATCTGTGGCAATAAATCCGGGGGCGACAGCATTAACGGTAATCCCGCGACTGGCTAGTTCCTTTGCAACGGTTTTTGTAAAACCAATCACCCCAGCTTTAGCTGCACTGTAGTTTGCCTGTCCGGGGTTGCCCATTTGTCCTGCCACCGAGGCAATATTGATGATGCGTCCTGATTTTTGCTTGAGCATGATTTTAGATACAGCACGGGTAGCGAGAAATACGCCTGTCAGGTTGAGGTCAATTACCGATTGCCAATCTTCTAGCTTCATTCGTAGCAGAAGGGTATCGCGGGTAATGCCAGCATTATTCACCAAGATATCTACACGTCCCCATGTGTCGATCGCCGATTTGATCAAGCTATCAACCTCTGCCTCGTGAGATACATCAGCATGAAAGGCGATCGCCTCTCCACCTTTGCTCTTAATTTCTGCTACTACTTCTTCGGCAGCACTAGCAGAACTGGCATAGTTAACCACCACCTTTGCGCCTCCACCTGCGAGGGAAACTGCGATCGCTCGTCCGATACCTCTAGATGCACCTGTGACGATCGCCACCTGACCTTCTAAAAATCTCATGCTGATATTCACAACTCCAATAAATGACTTAAAAGCTAGTTTAGCGAGTTCAGTGACACTAAATATAAAAAAGAGCCTGTGCTTTGCACAGGCTCTTTTTTATGTAGTTCCTTGTAATGCTTGAATTGCTTGTCTAGTGCGTTTAATCCAATCCGCATCAAGATTTTGTTCGTATAGCTTTAGGGCTTCTTGATAAGAGCGAATCGCATTACTTACTTCTCCTCTTAGCGTATACAAAGCACCTAGACCAAAATGAGCCTTAGCAAATTTAGGATTTAAATCGATAGCTTTAGTATAGGCTGCCTGTGCATCACCTAACTTACCGCGATCGGCATAGGCAATTCCCAAACTCGTATAGTCCACCCATAAATCTTCCTTACCGATCGCAATGGTTTTTTGAAAAGCTGCGATCGCCTCATCAGCATTTCCTTGAGAACGCAAAAGATTACCGAGATTACTATAGGCAACAGCATTTTTTGCATCAACGGAAATGGCACGACGGAATGCAGTAATCGCTTCATTATTACGATTTTGATCTGATAAAACTCGTCCAAGATTGTTATAGGCGGCTGCATAGTTAGGATTAATCGCGATTGATTGCTCATAGGCAGCGATCGCCCCTTCAAGATTGCCTTGACGACGGAGGGTTAACCCTAACCCATTAAAAGTACTTGCTACCTTGGGATTAATTTCTGTACTGCGTTTAAAGGCTTCAGCCGCCTCAGGAATATTTTCTTCCCTTAAAAGAGTAATCCCTAAAGCTGAATAAATATCGGCATTGCGGGGATCTTGCTCGATCGCCTTGCGAAACGAGACTATGGCATTTTGGCGATCGCCCAATTGATTATAGGTCAGGCCCAAATTGTAATAAACATTAGAGAAATTCGGGTCGATCGCGATTACCCGTTTATATGAAGCAATGGAGCCTGCATAGTCCTTTTCTTCATACAGTGAAATACCTAACGCAAAATAGGCAACGGCATATCGGGGAGCAAGCTCAATCGCCCGACGATAGGATGCGAGTGCTTCTAGCCGATTACCCTGACGACTTAACACTGTCCCTAAGCCGTTATGGGCAAGTGCATATTTAGGATCAAATTCAATGGCTTTACTGAAAGAGGCGATCGCCACCTCAAGGTTATTGCGGCGCTCATGGGCAAGTCCTAAGTTGTAATAAGCGGGGGCTGGATTTGTGTCAGCCTTGTTTAGTTGAATAAATTGTGTGTAAGCATCGATCGCCCCATTTGTATCACCCTTTTGATACAGGGCAATGCCTAAACTGTAATAGGCAGGTGTATAGCTCTTGTCGAGTGTAATCGCTTGACGATGGGCTTCGATCGCGCCTTGAATGTCCCCCTTTTGGCGCAAAGCTACACCCAATCCATAGTAGGCAGGCACAAACTCTGGACTTGTACCGATCACTTGCCGATATAACCCAATCGCGAGATCAAGTTGATTTTGTTCTCTTAATGAATTTGCCTGTTCCACAAGCTTAATTGTTGTGTTCAGATTACTCTGAGTAATGCTCTGGGAGATCAGAGGCGCAGGTTGACCTGTTGAGGCTGGACTGCTTTGGGCTAAGGCGATCGTATCAAGAGCAGGAGACAGACTGCACATTAGGGGGATAAAACCCACTATTGATATCTTCGTAATTGCGGTTTTGATCATAGTTGTAAAGTGCTTATAGCTTGTTTCTGCCATGAAAAATAATGAATAAGAGCAGAAATGAAAAGAGCATTAGACTTAATCAGCTTGTTAAGGTTAAAAACCTATCTAGAAAAAATTCGTTGTTATCCACCACACCACACCTCTTTTATTTTGCCCTAATTTTATCTTTATCGCTATAGCCACTTGTATTAAGACGCAAAATCCAAGGTAATAAAGAATACACAAAGACCCAATTTCCTAAAATATGGCAATTTGGTAATTATTTTGAGTCAATCTTACAATCTTGATATGTAAGAAAGCGATCGCTTCACTATCTCCTCACTACAAAGCGATCGCCCCCAACCAAATATCAACAACAGCGATCGCCCTTTCATTTCTCCACCACAAAGCGATCGCCCCTAACCAAAATCAGCAACAGCGATCGCCCCATCAACTCCCCAAAACAAAGCGATCGCACCTAGTCAATTAATGGAAACACTAACTGCTAAATGTTCTGAAAGAGACGTTTTAACAACTGTTTGTGGTGTTACTCCTAAACGCTTGGCTTCTTGATCAATTAGCTCAATCATCCATATAGGTAACTCAATGCTAAGCCTTTTTTGAGTAGCCAGTGGACGTTTAGCTAGAGATAGGTCAAGCATTTCGATAATATCCTCTTCTCCATTGTCAAATTTCTGGTCAAATTCTTTAGCGTTCATATAGAGCAACCTCTTGTGTGCGTGAGCGGCGGACAGATATGATCCGAATATTTTGATCTCGGTAGGTGATAACTCCAGACCAATGTTTGCTAATTATTTTACCAATAACTACAAATCTTGGTTCATCTTGAATTCTGCTGGGAATCTCTAGCAAATTTGGATCATTCCATAATTTTTGAGCTTCAATAAAGTCAATTCCATGTTTAGCGAGGTTAGATTGACTTTTGTTCTCATCATATTCAAAATTCCTCATATTTTATTCTCAAACAATTGATAACTAGCTGTCAATTTTTGTCAACACATCACGATTGCACCCAACCAAATAAGTAGCTAGGCATAAGAAAACTTAAAAAGCAAAGATTAAGATCCCCGACTTTTTTTGTGAATTTGCAAATTGTCTTTGCTTGCCTAGAAAAAGTCGGGGATCTGGGCATTTACAGGTTTCTTTTGCTGACCTACTTATCAACAATAAATGATCGCTAATTACCTCTTACAAAACAAAGCGATCGCCCATTTCCTTGTAAAAAACTTATTTGTTAATCCAAATTGGCTGATAAGTTCTTAATCTGATATTAAATATAAAATCTTGAGCTGTAATGATTCGCTGTAATTATCTTCATATATTAGTGACTTTATAATCTCGCCTAGTATTTCCTTATTGATTTTCCCTTCTGCAACCCAAACTGAAATATTCTCCATTTTAATTACAAAATCTTTTACTGCATAATCATAGCCATTTAGTTTTAAAAAATAGCTTCCTAGAGCAATGCTAGAACGTTTATTACCATCATTAAAAGCATGAGATTTAATTATGGAGAATACCAAATGAGTTAGTTTCTCTTCTATTGTCGGATAATAGGCATCATTTTGGATGTGTTCAAGTGGGCTTTCCAGTAATCCTAGACTGTTAATTCCATGCATACCTCCTGATTCATTGATAATCCAGTCATGAACTTCAATAGCATGAGCAACATCAAAATAAAGAATTATTTCATTCATGAATTATCGATACTTCAGTCTTTTAAAGACTGCCAAAGTATCAGGCTCAGCTAATTGCTCTTCTAGAGATTTACTAGCCTCACCTAAAAATTTCTCGAAATCAGATTCTGGAACAGTTTGAATATAAGACACTAATTTTTGGTGGAGTGCGTCTCTAAAAGTAAGATCTCGGCTTGCCATCTTTACACGCGCATCTTCAATGATAGGTTTGAGATAGGGGTTATTTGCTGCGACTTCCATCAACTGATCCAATTCTGATGGTTGAAGTTTACGTTCTAGTTGCTCAGATTTAGCTTTTATCTCCACAGCTAGACCATTTTCTATACTAGATATTGCTTTTAGCACTTCTGAATAGAGAGTTTCACGTACCTTATCTTTTCTCTCTAAATTCAAAATCTGTCTATATTCTTGAGCATTTTCCTGAAATACGAGTTGATAAATTTTGTTTGTATAGATACTATATTTTGCTTTACCCATATCTAGATAAGAGTCTAAAGCATTGGTGAAAACCTGACGATAACTAAATTCTTGGTAGGCAGAAGGCAGGTAGCCTATATCTCGTTGATTGATGTATCTAGTGTGTCCTCCTGATCGCTCTGCGATAACCTCAATCACAATGTCTAAGATCCTCGACCGAATAATACGAGCGCGATCGCTCTCTGTGAGGAGCATAGCAATATTAAGGACTGCCCGAAAAGTAAATATACCTAAAACAGTTATTTTGCTACCCTCATTAATGAGGATACCACCTGTAGTGTTGAGAAATTCTTTGAGGACTTGTCCCTTTAGAATTGTGTAACCGTTATTTCTCAGTTCTTCACCATGATTAGTTATGTACCTTTCAATGGTGACATCATTAATTTCAAATAATGCGGCTAACTGTTGTTTGGTAAACACAACAGTATCTTGATAGTTAAAACCTCCAAGCCCAAGATGTTCTTCTATCTTCTCAATGGCATAGCGGTTATTAAGGATATTTTGGCGATCGCGCTGAGAATTAGTTAGGTCATTAGCCATAAAAGTGATTTATAAACCTTACCCTTATACATTAACCCAAATATCAACAAACAGCGATCGCCCCTTCATCTCTCCACTACAAAGCGATCGCCCAACTTCCTCTCAAAAAATTATTCAACAAAATTGACCAAAGATAATTTGACACAATTTCTAACACCTTGACTATCTTGTTCCGATAACTTTCCAATGACAACCAAGTTAGCGGATGGAGGCAATGTCACAATAAAACTACGGAAAATAGATGGAACTCTCAGTCCTGATGTCTGCCAATCTTGAAGTACATAATCCGTGATACCTAAATTTTTTGTCTGTGAGGTTATAAGCCCAACTATTACATCAGGGCGGTTTGCATGATATGTCTCTGAGGATAAGACAACTGCTGGACGAGGTTTATAATGCTCCCTATAAATCGGACAGGAGATTAAGATAGAAAAGCTGCCAGAAATCACCAAGAAAGTATGGAGAGAATAAAAACAATGCAACGAAAAAAACACAGTGCAGAATTCAAAGCCAAAATAGCGCTGGAAGCAGCGAAAGGA
>CALRWX020000015.1:0-51447 GCA_943371975.1 Pseudanabaena sp. UWO311
AGCATTGATAGAAATTTCTGTTGTACTTTACTCTCTATCTTCGGTACTATATCGATGATGCTATTCATTTGGTGTTTTGTTTCAACACTTGCACCTTATCCGATGAATAGCTTTTTTGTCTCCTTTTTTTATTTGTCCGCAGTATTGAAATGGGTAATTTGCATTTTTTCTGACAGTAACCTATTGGCGATCGCCATAGACTTATCAGCTAATACAAATATTGCTTGTCCACCTTGATCTTGCCATGCTTGTGCTAGGGCTAGGCAACGCATAACGTGACCTGTACCCATTGTTGTAGAAGCATCAGCACGAATGATCAGACTTGTGATTGACATATTTTGATTATGATATAGATCGCAAGCGTTAAACATCAAAATAATGGATACTAACGAAACTTTGCTCTATCAACAGGATTTTTATGGTTGGACTCAATGGCAAGGACAGATCTTGGCAGAAAAACAATCAGTAGGATTAGATTGGCAAAACTTACAGGAGGAAATTCAAGCCTTGGGGAGACAGGAATATCGAGAATTGGTCAGTCGTCTTACTGTCTTGTTAGGACATCTCCTCAAATGGCAATACCAACCAGATCGGCGATCGCGTAGTTGGTTTCTGACAATTCGAGAACAACGGCGCGCTATTAATCGACATTTAGTTAAAAGCCCCAGTTTAAAAGCTCGGACAGTAGAAGCTTTAGAAGATGGCTTTGAGGCAGGAGTTGATTTGGCTTTGCGAGAGACAGATTTGCCATTACGCACTTTTCCCGAAAAGTGTCCTTACGAGTTTGAGGATATTGTCAGAGATAAGTTTCTCTGTGATACAAGCCAAGATTGGGAATGCTAAATTAGGGCTAGGCAACGCATAATGTGTCCTGTACCCATTGTCGTAGAGGCATCAGCACGAATAATTAGATTTGCGCTTGGCATATTTTGATTATCTGCGACACTAGCCAAGATTGCTAGATAAGTTAACCTTTCTTCTCTAACAAAAACCACGTTGCATCATCGGCAGGAAAGTTTCCATCACGATGATAAGTAAACCCATAATCTACTAACCTCAAAATTTAGACCAATATTTGCCCCAAATTCAAGTACAGAGTTTATATCAACTGTCCGAGCTAAAATTTTGGAAAACAGAGCGATATTACTAACGACAGATTGTTCTGAAGAATTTCTCTGTGAATATTCATCGCCAAAATCTCCAGCCCAAAATTTTTCTTGCTCAGTTTTATGTATCATTTATCAAAAACTCTCTATTCAGTATCATCTTTCATCTTATACATTATCTCTGCTCTTTGCCAATCTTCTGGAGTATCAATATCAACAACTCGCCAATTGGGAATGACTATCCCTAGACCATTTGAATGAATATTCAATCGAGAAAGCCAAGCAGAAACGTTTCCCCAATAAAACTGACCTGCATCATAATAAGCCGATTCTAAATCTTGGGTTCTTGTGGTTTCGTATTCAGGATAAAAAGGATGCATATGACCATCAGCAAAACGTTTTAAGGCACGTTGAATAGCCGAAGGAAACTCTGTAACGGGGAAAGTATAATTTGCCTTAGTTCTCAGTAAAAGGTCAAAAGCTACCTCAAGATTCCTTGCTTCAATCAAAGGTACACAGGGATAAATACAACATACATAATCAATTGCCCAACCTATCTTCTGACAAGCGGCGATCGCCTGAGCGATAACGGGAGTTGTTCCTGTAAAGTCATCAGCTAATTCCGCAGGACGACTAAATGGAACTTCGGCTCCCCAATCTTGAGCAACTCTGGCAATTTCATCATCATCTGTAGAAACAACAATATGATCAAATAATCCTGACTTTTGGGCGGCTTTAATAGCGTAAGCAATCATTGGCTTACCGCAAAAAGACTTAATATTTTTGCGAGGAATCCGTTTACTTCCTCCCCTTGCTGGGATAACTGCAATGTTCATTTAAAATGTCTAATATTCCATCAAAAATTTAAATCTCTGTCCAGAAGTTCGGATTGATAATTTCACACCGACTTACACTTAAATTAGCGTAGATCTTTTATGAATCCTCATCAAAATCTGGATCAACACCTAAATTTTTCAGGCGATCAACCAGTCGTTGACGCATAACTTTCTCCTGCTGCAATCGAGCCTCAGCTTGCTCAGCCCTCTTACGCTCCTGCTCAACCCTTTGGCGTTCCTGCTCAATGATCTCATTACCCCAAAGCAAGAGATTACCAGAGCTATCCCACCAGCGCAACCAACTTATCGAAAGCTGAGATCTTTTGCCATCCCAAACACCCAAGAACAAATTCATTTCAGGAATCCAGAAACGGTTATTCTCATCGGTCAACTGAGGTTCATATCTGCCATCTATTAGACGAAACAAATCTAGGGTTCTTGCTTTGGGATGAAAAACACCATAGAGAGGGATCTGCAAAATCCGTTCATAAAAATACCACTTACCATAGGGATAATGAGGATTGATCGAATATTCAGTACCTTCTGTTTCTGAAATAAACTCCAACACAATCAGAGGCACGTCGCCCTCCAGTTTTGGGGTATAACTGCGCCGAATCCCCCCCTCCGCTAAAGGTTTAACATTAGCAACATAAACCCAATCAGGAGCTTTAACCACCATTTTGTCGGCAACCGTGGCACAAACACCAAAATTGGTGGCGATTAACATGGACTCCAAAAATAGCTCCGCCAATTCTAAGGATTCGCGTAGAGCCTCAGCCAACAGAGGTTGTAAATTATTATCCACAGGGTCATCAGGCAAAACAAAATCATCAGGCAGTTTCTCCCAAGTTATCTTGGGTAAGTTATGCTTGGCAGTTAGTGTAGTTGTTGGAGGGGCGATCGCAATCATTTAGCATTACCTCAGAAAAATCTAACAGATTAAAGTTCTGGCCAAAAATCTGAATCCATGATCTCCTCTAGTTTAAAGGGACAAACATCAGGAAAATTACTGTCTGGCAAATCCGTTTCAGCGATCGCCAAATCCCTAGCTTCAGACCAACTTTCTATCATTGCTTCATTGAGGCGAGACTTCAATCCAGGATTACGCCGCAGCAATTTATCGATGGATGTTCGCTGCACGCGGATTGTCGCTCGCCAACTGTTAGAACGTCGCCAGTGTTGCACTTGCCATTTGAGCAGATGAGCCACTAATTGCATTAACCGTGACTCCAACTGATCGTAATGACGATTGCCCAAATCTGTTAGCTCCTCAATGAGATGAGATAAATCTAATCGCTCAAACTGTCCCTGACGTAATAAACCTGATTGTTGGTGCGCCCAACTATAAAAGTCAGTTTCATACAATGTGTCACTCATGTTGGTTCTCCATTAGGTCAAAATCTCTCTTAGCTTGTCAACCACACGATTTTGATCTTCTTTGCTCAATCCATAATACAAAGGAATACTAATAGCTTCCGCATAGTATGTCTCTGATTTAGGAAAATCCCCCCATTTAAATCCAATATTTTGATAATAAGGCTGAGTATGCACTGGAATATAGTGCAGATTTACGCCAATACCCGCCTGTCGAAGTTCTTGAAATACCTGTCGATGAGTTTTATGAATTTTATCAAGATGTAAGCGAATTACATACAAGTGCCAGCTAGACTCACTATCTGGATGCTGGTGGGGCAAAGTAAGCGGTAAATTCTGTAGTAGTTGATTGTAGCGCTGAGCTAAAAATCGCCGCCTACTCACAAATTCTTCCAAACGTTGCATTTGACTTGCGCCCAATGCTGCTTGAATATCGGTCATGCGGTAATTAAAACCTAGCTCTAATTGTTGATAATACCAAGCGCCGTGAGATTCTCCTTGCATTAAACTTGAATCACGGGTGATGCCATGCGATCGCAAACGAATTAATTTTTCATACAAATCTTTTCTATTGGTTAATACCATTCCCCCTTCACCTGTAGTAATGATCTTAACGGGATGGAAGCTAAATACAGCTAAATCAGAAAATTCACAGCAGCCAATCCGTTTATCTTGATATTTGCCACCGATCGCATGGGATGCATCTTCAATGACTTTAAATCCATACTGCTGTGATAAAGCCCTGATTTTATCCATCTCGCAGGATTGCCCTGCAAAATGCACAGGGATTAAAACCTTGGGCAAAGACCCCTGCTTTGACGCATTTGCTAATTTTCTTTCTAATTCATCAATACTCAGATTGTAAGTGTGTGGATTAATGTCCACAAAATCAACTTTTGCTCCGCAATACAATCCACAATTCGCTGAAGCTACAAAGGTATTTGGTGTAGTCCACAGCCAATCTCGATCACCTAAATCAACAGCCAAGCAAGCAATATGTAAAGCGGCTGTGGCATTAGAAACAGCTACGGCATACTTCACACCACAATAATCAGCAACTGCTTGCTCAAATCTATTAATTGCTGGTCCTTGAGTTAGCCAATCTGACTGCAATACCTCAAGCACGACTTGAATATCAGCTTGGTCAATATCTTGTCGCCCGTATGGGATATAGGAACTCATATAGTAAAGCTTGAATCGACATTGGCTTTGACTAATAATCTTAATTCATCAATGGTTAAAAAATGAGGGTTTTGCCCTGAATTGTAGCTAAACCCAGATTTCACTTTCGTTGCCCCCGATTGCAAGTATTGATCTATAACATTTCCGTTTGTTGGGAGAATCGCATAATAAGCACCACAATCAACTGTTGTAAAAGAGTCTGATGTTGTAATCATCTCTTCATGAACTTTTTCTCCTGCTCGAATGCCGACAATACGTTGCTCACAATTTGGGGCGATCGCTGTAGCTACATCGGTAATTCGGTAAGATGGGATTTTAGGTACAAAAATCTCTCCTCCCCAAGCATTCTCAATAGTCCAGATTACCATTTTCACGCCTTCTTCTAGAGTGATATTGAAGCGAGTCATTTGTGGATCAGTAATTGGTAAAACCCCTTCTTGACGCTTCTGCAAGAAAAAAGGAATTACAGAACCCCTCGAACCCATGACATTTCCGTACCGTACTACACTAAAACGCAGATCTCGCGGACCTTTGATGTTGTTGGCGGCAACAAATAACTTGTCAGAGCATAGCTTTGTTGCTCCGTACTAATTAATCGGGGCTGCTGCCTTATCCGTTGACAAAGCCACAACACGCTTTACCCCACTGTCTAAGGCTGCTTCAATTACATTCTCAGAGCCAAGTACATTAGTACGAATAAACTCAATTGGATTGTATTCTGCTGTTGGAACCTGCTTTAATGCAGCCGCATGAACCACAATATCAATGCCTTCACAAGCGCGAGTCAGCCTTTTTGCATCTCTGATATCACCAATAAAATAGCGCAGTCCAGGATATTTATCAGATGAGAAATTTTGTGCCATTTCAAACTGTTTTAACTCATCCCGCGAATAAATCACTAAACGATGGATATTGGGAAATCTTTGTAGTATCACTTCTACAAACTTTTTGCCGAAAGAGCCAGTCCCCCCCGTCACTAGAATTGAGCTTTTTTCACTAATTTGCATAGAATTCTAAAATAGTACTTAATTTGGTTCAATCAGTCCGCCACTACCTAACAAGTCGCCACGATAAAATACGGTGGATTGACTTGGGGTATTGCTAAATCCCGTTTCACAAAAAACGATCCTAGCCCGATCGCCTTGTTTAACCTCAAAGGAAACATCCTTAAGCGCCCAAAACTCTTCACTAATATCTTCATTTATTTTGCGATCGCCCGTTAACCCTTGCCAAAAAGACTTTGCCCCATTGCCAATCACATCCCGCAAAGCCGTATAACGCTCTTGACGCTGATGTCCAATTACATAGCGCTTACTCAGATTTTCGACCTTGATTACATTGATTACAGTATCAGACATAACTCACTTAAAACCCGTATCTAAAAATGAATATCTCGCTCCAAGACATCCCTAATCCCATAAGGACAAACCTCTGAAAATTGTAATCCTGTTTCTTTAAAAGCATCCGCACAGGCTACCACATACATTTTATGCAACCATCCATCGACTAAATAGCGTTTCAAACTAGGACTATCCTCTAAATAAAGTGAAATATTCGCTCGCTCCCGTTGAATAGTTCCCAGCCAACTCCGTGATCTTTTTTGTGGTTGATAATCCCACTTTAGCAAATGATGTACAATTAGGCGTAGGCTACTTAATAAGCGATCCCGCTCCCGTTTTGACAAATCGCGCACCTCTTCAACTAAATTTTCAATATCTAACTCCAAAAACCGACCTGACTCCAGCAAATCCGCCATCTGTTCTGCCCAGAGTCCATAGTCCTGTTCATACAAAGTTTTGATCATGACTTACAAGCTTCTATAAAAAGGTGAATCTAATTTAGTGTCTTACTATTGATTGTATCCTACATCCAAGCTGTGGCTATAACGCTCTTGACGCTGATACCCAATTACATAGCGCTTACTTAGATTTTCGACTTTTATTACCGTGTCGGACATATTTAACTTGCAAAGAAGAAACTTGAGTGAATTAATGTGTTTGTGAATGTTTGGTGAACGATTTTCGGCACTGGTCAGTTAAGACGTGAGATGTAAAATAATAGAGACGGAGTCAAGGAGAAAGGCATGGAAAGTCCACACTGCCAAAGCCAAAAGATAGTCAAGAATGGCAAGGATTGCCACCAAGATGGCAAAGCTATCCAGAATTATTTATGCAAAGGATGCGGCAAACGGTTCAACGAACGAACAGGAACCGCAATGTCAAGGCTGAGAACGCCAGCAAATGTGGTTTGCTTTGCACTCAAGATGAGTACACAGGGGATAGGAATCAGAGCCAGTGGAAGAGTGCTAGAAAAATCCCACACAAGTATTATGAGATGGGAGCAAAAATTGGCACTGGTCAGTTAATGGGGGATGAGTGCTGAAATGCTCATTTCATGCTGACAAAAAAGACGCAAATACGTTGATCACGCTTTAGCTGACCAGTGCCAACAATAGCGTCGTTAGCCATAGCTTTTTTGTGAAGTACACTCACGAGCTACATTGTAGCCCAACGGCATTGAATCCAAACATAGCCCTGCCAATTCTAAGGATTCGCGTAGAGCTTCAGCAAGCAGAGGTTGTAAATTATTATCCACAGGATCTTCAGGCAAAATAAAATCATCGGGTAGTCTGTCCCAAGTAACTTTGGGTGAAGTTTGCTTGGGCGGAGATAGGGGATATAGGTTGACCATCACTGGCGGGGGTAGGGCTACAGTCATACTCCTTCTTTAAACTTAATTCTTAATTCTATATTGAGAAAATAGGGCTAACCACAAAGGTAAGATCGCATTTAAATTGTGAGGAAATCCTCAATATCAACTTGTGCTTGCTTCAAAATATTGCGTAAAGTTCCCTCTCTTATTTCCCGATGATGGGGAATTGTTGTTTTCATTTTCGACTCTGGGTTAAACCAAATTTCGTGATCTCCTTTCCCAGAACGGTAAAATTCAAAACCTAATTTCCGCAATTTTCGAGTTACTTCCTGATATGAAAATCCAGATAATCTACCCATTATTATCGTTTCAAAATTAGAGGATATTCAAATTCATTAGGAATAATTACAGAAACAGACTTGGATTCCATTTTTCTATCCCCTAATTCCAGTAATAAAGGAACAAGATCGGCAGCGATCTCTAAAACCTCCTCAATGGTGTCACCCTCAGCGACCAGACCTGGAACATCATGACTTGTAGCAATAAAATAATCCTTCGCTTTTTCATTGAATTTTTCAATTTTGAGATTAATTAAATGTTGCATAAGTTTTTATTGAATAATTGGGCGGAGATGCTGGAGATACAGGTGGTGGAGCGATCACAATCATTTGCCATTACCTTTAAGATATCTGAGGAATCACGGACATTACAATATTGAGGTTCATGTTAGGCACTGGTCAGTTAATGGGGGATGAGTGCTTAAATGCTCATTTCATGCTGACAAAAAAGACGCAAATACGTTGATCACGCTTTAGCTGACCAGTGCCTCGTAGATGTAATATTCTTCAACCCCATAGCGATCATAAAACTGGAGTTTTTTGGTCATCTCCTTGAGACGATTACTAGGGGAGAGGATTTCAAAAACAACCTGTGGGGCAGTATTGTCCTCTACCCATTGTTTATAGGAGCCGCGATCACCCTTATGTCGTTCAAAAGCAACCATTACATCTGGGGCAACAGAAACCAATCTGCCATTAATTTAACATATTGCTACTCCAAGAATTAGCGGTACGGCGTGAAGCACCGCACCGCTAATTCTTGGGTTTTAGTATCTATTTCTAGGCTGGGAAGGGAGTAGGACATAAAACCCGAATAGTATGAGGTGGCGCGAAGCGCCACCTCATACTATTCGGGTTTTGATTTGTGGTAGAGCAGTCAAATCAAATCTGGATCAAGCCCTAGCTCACGTAACTTAGCTGCTAATTTAGCCGCCCTTTGTTCCGCCTGATGCTGAGCCTTTTCCGCCTGATGCTGAGCTTTTTCCGCCTGATGCTTGGCTTGTTCCATTTCTCGAGGGCTAAGTAACTTGGTCTCTGACTTGGGGGAATAAAACCGCATCTCACCATTGGCTTCTAGCCATAGCTCTAAGCCTAAGGTTTCCGCATAAATTGAGAAGCGATCGCCATTTAATTGCCCCAAAATTGGCAAATAGTTACCCTCAATTAAACGAAATCCTTGCAAAGATGGCTTTAGATAATCCGCAGTGGGATCATATTGAAAATATTCTTTGACTCCCAAATAAGCATACAAACCCCTTTTCGTACCGCGATCTTCACTGGCGGTACTTTTGGAAGTGATTTCTAGGACAAATTCAGGGATCTTATCCTGTTCTTCCCATGTTTTATAGGAAGGGCGCTTTTTTTTCTCAACACCAAATACGACAAAAACATCGGGAGCTACGACGGCTTTGGGGTTGCCCTTTTCGTAATAGATAAATAAATTTCCAGAAACATACACATTTGGCTGTTCTTGAAAATAACTATCTAAGGCTTCGACACCATAAATCAAGTAATCTCTAGTTGCATCACTTTCAGCCATTGGCAAACCGTCGCTATCAGGATAAGTAACATCAAAAAGTGAATATCTAAGGGAAGTTGTCATCGTTTAGACTCCATAAAACCCGACAAGACTAGGCTAACATATTGTTTATTTTTGGGCTCTGGTCAGTTAAGACGTGGGATATAAAATAATAGAGACGGAGTCAAGGAGAAAGGCATGGAATGTCCACACTGCCAAAGCCAAAAGATAGTCAAGAATGGCAAGGATTGCCACCAAGATGGCAAAGCTATCCAGAATTATTTATGCAAAGAAGGATGGACAGTGACATTCATAGAGCGTAAAAGTCTCTATTGGGTTGAGGCAAGGGCAGGAGTAAAAACTACTGAACTATTTGCTAAAGCAAGAAAAACAGCGTGGCTATGGGCAAAAATGAGTCAATATATTCGATGGTTTACCGATGGAGAAAGACGCTACGCCCTACAACTGTGGCAAGTGTATACCTCAAATCCACCGAGGTAAGCCGTGAGTATGGACATCGGAAGGTATGGCGACATGGCTTGGAAGTTGCTATCAAAATCAAAGGCTCACATGGTGGAGTTACTATCATTGCAAGGCTTTCATTGTCTCACGCTTTAACTGACCAATGCCGAAAAAATAGGCTCCTTTATTCTGAAAGTTTTTGGAATATTGAGATTCATATTTACAAGAAGGTAAAACGCAAGACCGATGGTCTGACTTAAATTTTCAACGCGAATTACAACGTCGGACATTTTAATTTGTTTACATTGTCCTTAAATCATGTGATCGCTAAGATCATGTGATCGCTAAGTACATTAACAGAGAAACAGCAACAAACTAGCGATCGCTTTTCACCAAGATATTTACCTAGCTTCTGAACAAATCTTTTGTGTTGTAATGTATATAGGGAACCAAATCATTTTATAGCCTGTTAAGAAAACGGAATGCTGGTTGTCATTGCAGCGCACAGCGCTTTAACTTTGTTTATAGGTAGACTATGCTTGAAACTGCGCCTGTATCTTCACTAGCGTCTTTATCATCAACGATAGAGCCATCAATCCAAATTCGCAACTTAAATTTTCACTATGGCGAAGGTGATTTGTTTAAGCAGGTTTTATTTGACGTTAATTTAAATGTATACCCTGGGCAAATAGTAATTCTTACGGGGCCTTCTGGTTCGGGCAAGACTACTCTTTTGACTTTGATTGGGGCTTTACGCACGATCCAAGATGGAAGTTTGCAAGTTTTGGGGCAGGAGCTTAGAGATTTACATCCTAAGGAACTAGTGCAGATTCGCAAAAATATTGGTTTTATATTTCAGGCTCATAATCTTTTTCATTCTTTGACAGCTAGACAAAATGTGATGATGTCAACGGATTTATTTGCCCATAAGGGAGGTAATGCAAGGGCTGACACAAAAGCTGCTGAAGTATTAACAGCCCTTGGATTAGGCCAAAGGATTGATTATAAACCCCATGAGCTTTCGGGGGGACAAAAACAAAGGGTAGCGATCGCCCGTGCCTTGGTTAATCGCCCGAAGTTAATTCTCGCGGATGAACCAACGGCAGCTTTAGATAAAAAATCGGGGCGTGATGTTGTTAATCTAATGCAAAAAATGGCAAAGGAGGAAAATATCACAATTTTGATGGTGACTCACGATAACCGCATTCTTGATGTGGCCGATCGCATTGTCAACTTAGTTGATGGCAATCTCGAATCAGATAATGTCGTGAACACAGATGTCACTAACGATGCGCGTACATTTATGTTGTAAAGAAGCTAGTAGTGATGTCAAGCAAAAAGAAAACTCTTGATGAATATAGAAAAATTCATGCTGATGTAGCTGGCGTACTAAAAGGCTGGTATCGGGTAGCAAAATCTGCCAAATGGCAAAACATTCAAGATGTTAAAGAGTCTTGTTCAGCATCTGCTGATGCGGCGGGACGATTTACTGTTTTCAATATCAAAGGTAATAAATATCGCCTGATTGTCAGCATTGATTATGAGAGACAAACTATTAATATCAAATATATTTTAACTCACGCTGAGTATGACTCAGGTAGGTGGAAAAATGACCCTTACTATTAATCGAAAAGCCTATGGGGAGTTGCTAACTGAGATTCAGCCTCATGTAATTACTAATGATGCTGAAAATGAAATTGCATTGCAAAATATGGAAAGATTGCTGGCAATTCCCCATCCAAGTGCCGAAGAAGAGAGAATTTTGCAACTGCTGCTGACATTGATAGAAAAATATGAAGATGAGCATTATCCAATGGATGATGCTTCACCGCTTGATGTTCTCTTATATCTAATGGAGGCAAATGACTTAAAGCAAGCTGATCTAGTGAATGTGATTAGCTCAAGTGGTGTTGTGACAGAAGTTGTCAACGGTAAAAGGCAAATCAGCAAAAATCAAGCACAAGCGCTTGGTAAATTCTTTCATGTCGAACCTAAATTGTTTTTATAAGCAAAGGATAGCCAAAGCTATCCTTTGCTTATTTATCAAGTCGGACGACATACCATTGCCATGTGCCGCGATCGCCACAATCGAGATCGCAAGCAGTTTTAATTAGGCGTTGCACCTGTTCAGCGATCGTGTTGAGATTTTGCAAATCGTGAGGTCGGTTGTCTTGAATATCGTCTAATAAATCATGCAAAAGTTTTTCTAATTCGGGCTGAGTCACAAACTGTTCTTGCATATCGGGAGGCAGCACTACATAAGTGTCTTCGTAGTACATCATGCTGCTTGGCATATCGGTTCTCAGCTATTGTAATTTTTTGGGGAAGTGTCGTCTGTGTGTAAAATTTTAGCATGACGAATGAATTGCCTTTTGAACAACCCATAGAGCCAATTGAGCCAGAGCATGAAGTATCTTCCGAGGTTGAAGATCTTGTTGATTTAGGTGAGTCTTTTGAGCAAGAAGAGTCATTTTCTTTGTCAATGGACTTGTATGAGCAATCAGAATTACCGATCGCTAATAATCTCAAGCAAAAAGTAGAGGCGGTTTTGTACCTCAAGGGGCAACCGATGAATTTGGCGGCGATCGCGGCGGCTTTGGGTTGTGAAATTGAAGACGCAGAAATGGGATTGATTGATTTAATTTCCGAGTATGCCCATCGAGACAGCGCATTAGAAATTGTGGAGACCGATGTGGGGTTTTCGTTGCGGTTGCGATCGGAGTTTGAGAATTTGGTGCATAAGCTCATCCCTGTCGATTTGGGGCGTGGGGCTTTACGGACTTTGGCAGCGATCGCCCTCAAGAAAAATATTTTGCAGTCTGAGCTAATCGAGTTGCGCGGGGCGGGTGCTTATCAGCATGTGCAAGAACTTGTCGAGCAGGGATTTGTGAGGAAGAAAAGGCAATCAGATGGGGGGCGATCGTCGATTTTGCAAGTAACGACTAAATTTCATCAATATTTTGAAATCGATGATTTGACTAAATTGATTTAGTCGCATTTGGTATTCATATTGTCATTCTCATGTAATCTTGCCATAACTTAATTTATTGCGAGAAAGATCATGGGATATAACAAAGGTGATAACTATGAGCAAAGTATTTTTGATTTATTGTCTGCAAGAGGATTAATTGCCACTGATTCAACCAGAGGTGGGGCAGGAAATTCAACGGATATCAAGTTTCTATACGATTCTCAGGAATATAATCTAGAGGTTAAACTCGATCTTGAAGCCGATTACGGACAGAAAATGTTGCGCTGGGATGATGGGATTTGGAGTTGGCGCATTGATGATGCGGTAACTAAGTTTTATACATCTGTTGGAGTTTTGGATATCGTCAATGCTAAAAACTTCATTCCTAATTGATATTCCATCCCCAGAGATGAAATTACTATGCAACTGAAAAAGCAAGATCAAAAGGCTTTTGAAGATAAATTAGAAATCAATATTAATAGTTTGTACGATTTTTATGGTGACAAAGATTGTTACTATATTCAGATTGGTGGGTACGGATTTTATCATCTCAAACAAGATATCCTCTCATTAAGCACACCGCAGTTTGCTTGCAAAATGAAGTTGAGATTGAGAGCTAAAACTATCCATAGCACTCCAGTTTATAAATATGGATTCTATGCGGTTTTGAAAGTAGACAAAAAGGAAAAGCCACAAAAATCTTGTTATGATCTCGAACAAAAAGATGGTCGTAAATTTCCACCAATCATCTAATTTTAATTTGTTCTACAATTCAAAATAATGCAAGCTGATTAGATTGAGATTTATCAGACTGTTTAGACCTATTAAAAGCGTGATCTCTGTAGGAAAATGCTTTAGCTCTAATTGACTGAATGTCTTCAATGGAGTTAGTTATTTCCATATTGTTTTTAGTGAAATCTAACATAAGTATGGACTCACCAAGAGCTTTTGATAGAAGTGGTGGAACAGCATTACCTATTTGTCGCCATTGTTGAGTTAGTGTGCCATAGAAAAAATAATTAGCTGGAAAGGACTGAATTGCGGCGGCTTCCCTAGCTGTTAAATAGCGATTTTCAACTGGATGATAGTATGTGGTACGACTGGTGTTAATTGTATTTGCACAATCGTAGCGATCTAAACGATTTAATTTAGCTTCTCTAAAGCGCTCTTCATGAATACTTGACCAATCGACATCAAACCATAGATTTTCAGGTAAATATGCTAACTGATCTTTCTCATATCTGATGCTTTTTCCTTCGGGTATATGACTAATTCTTTTTCTTTCTAAATCATTAGCTATTTGTGATTGCTTGATATCATGATTTAAGATTTCACCATTCGATTTTAGTAAATTATCAAAAGCCCATCCAACAGTTCGAGACAAAGGTAAATCTTGAAGATCTTGATCTGAATCCTTAAAAATTTTATCTGGATAAATGTTTTTGACACCAAAGCGATTTCCTAAAAAAATAGTCCGTCTCCTTTTTTCTGGAACTCCATAATGATGTGCTGATAAAACTTTGACATCAATGGTATAGCCCAAATCTGTAAAGCTTTTAATTATTGCTTTTAAAACATTTTCATTTCTTTTGGATAAAAGTCCTGTCACATTTTCAACAATGATGTAATCAGGTTTTAAGGCTTCTACTATTCGGAGAAACTCAAGAAATAAAAAGTTACGTTCGTCTAGATGATCATTTTCTCCAATGGTAGAAAAGCCTTGACAAGGTGGCCCTCCACAAATTAAGTCAACTTTTTGATGCTCGATTATTTCTTGAATTTGCTGGTTAGATATCTCACGAATATCGCCAGCGATCGCTTTCGCTTGTGGATGGTTATGCTGAAAAGTCTCAATAGCAACACGATCGTGGTCAATTCCTAGCAGGCAAGCCCAACCAGCCATTTCCAACCCGCAAGACATTCCACCTGCACCAGAGAATAAATCTATAAATGCTTTTTTCATGTTTATGTGAGAACGAGCTAATTAGCCAATTTTTAAATTATATACTTAGCTGTGATATTATGATGAAGATTCTTAATTTATTGCTAAGTTAAAAATGGCGCAAACACAGAGGAAGCCTGTATATGTTTTGCCAGAACATCACGATATTTTAAGACGCATTGCCTATGAGCAGCGTTGTAATCTATCTGATGTATTGGATGCTGTGCTAGAAAATGCTGATTGGGAATTAATTGAAAGTAAGGCTAAAAATAAACCTTTGCAAAGAGCTAATGAAAGAGGCAGTTCTTACAAGGTTTAGCCTTAATCACTTTTTTACAAATATCACTTAACTGTATAATTAACGAATGGAGATTTTATTTTGAGCATATTAATTAGACAAAGCACGATTATTCTGCCCGATCACCAAACATTAATCGGTGATGTTTACATTCAAGACGGCAAAATTGCGGCGATCGCTCCACAACTCGATCCCGCAGAACTCAGCGCTGATGACAAACCTTTAGAAATCATCGAAGCACAGGGATTGACTTTGCTAGCAGGTGTAATCGATCCACAGGTACATTTTCGGGAGCCGGGGCAAGAGCATAAAGAGGACTTGCGATCGGCGAGTCATGCTTGCGCGAAGGGTGGCGTGACTAGCTTTTTGGAAATGCCCAATACTCGCCCACTTACGATTACCCAAGCAGCGCTAGATGACAAGCTCAGTCGGGCGGCTAGCAAATGCGTGGTTAATTACGGCTTTTTTATTGGGGCGACAGGCGAAGTTTTGCCAGATTTGCTTACTGCGACTCCCACCTGTGGCATCAAAATATTTATGGGATCGATGCATGGGGCTTTGTTGATCGATCAGGAGGAAATTTTAGATCGAATTTTTTCGCAGGGTGATCGCCTAATCGCTGTTCATGCTGAAGATCAAGCGCGGATTGCTCAACGGCGGATCGAATTTGCGGATAGTAAAGCTCCCGCCAAACATTCACTCATTCAAGATAATCAAGCGGCGCTCAATGCCACGAAACTTGCTGTTAAACTTTCTAAAAAACATCAAAGACGGCTGCATATTTTGCATATGTCTACAGGGGAAGAGGCAGATTTTTTGCGTCAAGAGAAACCCGAATGGGTGACAGCCGAAGTCACGCCGCAGCATTTATTGATGAATATCAGTGCCTACGAAAAAATCGGCTCTCTTGCTCAGATGAACCCACCCTTGCGATCGCCCCGTGATCAAGAAATTCTCTGGCAAGCTTTGTTAGATGGTGTGATTGATTTTATTGCCACTGACCATGCCCCACATACTCTAGCGGAAAAAGGACTGGCTGCCAGCGAAGATACACAAATCTGTCAGACTGAAACATCCTCAAAAAGTACTGTATTTCTGGAGCCAGCCAATGTGCCATCGGGAATGCCGGGAGTAGAAACCTCGCTACCATTGATGCTAACGGAAGCGATGAAAGGACGTTGCACTGTGCATCAGGTGAGCCAATGGATGAGCCGAAATGTAGCTAGAGCATACAAAATTGCCAATAAGGGGGAGATTCGGATTGGTTGGGATGCGGATCTAGTACTAGTTAATCTTCATAAATATAAACCTGTGCAAAATGAAGATTTGTTGACCAAATGTGGATGGAGTTCCTTTGCAGGTTGGGAGCTTACAGGCTGGGCAGTGACTACGATTGTCGGTGGTCAAGTGGTATATGCCAATCACAAAGTGAATTCTGATGTGCGTGGTCAAGCCTTGCAGTTTGGCTAGATTAACGACACAATGAACTAAATAGCAAATAGACTTAAAAAGTTTAAATCCTTGCATTGCAAGGATTTAAATTATCTGGGTTTGACTAGAACGAACATTCAACATTTATGTTTCTTTTTCAAAAGTTCTCGATCAAAGTATTGATTCTATTGCCATTGGTGGCGATCGCCACGGGACTATTTACTGCTTGTAGTAACCCTAATACTAGTAGTAAAGGTAATGCATCTATGCCAGTGAACAATACCAAAGCTTCGCCAACCGCAACTCAGACAGCTATACCTAATCCTGCGATCGATTTTAGTAAGTTACCTGAATTAGAGATTGGTGAACTTGAACTATATAAACATCGTTCAGGAATTTTAGAAATCAGTGTGCCAAAGGATTGGCAAGTCGTTGATAATAGCCAACCCAGTGAAATTCTCGTTACTTGGAACGAAAAAGCGGGACGCGGCACTATCTCGGTAAATATTTTTGTGCCTCCGAGTGAAATTCCCGAAGCTCGCTTGGGCGAGGTTTTTGAGATGATTATCAAAGGAATGTATGGTAATCAGACTGATTTTGCCATGCGATCGCCTGTGCTTGAATCAACAGGTAATGTCGTGATCGAGTGGACATCAACTCAGACGATTGGTAATAAGAAAGTCAAGTTCCAAGCCACTAGCAAACTACAACGTTTGAATAACAAATTGACAATTTTAACTTTTGGTGCGATCGAGCCAAAAGTTATAGAAATGAAAGACTCTTTCGTTAAAATAGCCAATAGTCAGATTATTAATGCCAATCTAACTATTCCTTAAATAGTTTTTTAGGGCGCTCCCCAAACCCTCTAAAAACACGTAAAATTTATCTTTAAAAAAACAAAAAATTAATGAAAAAAAATAAATTTATCGTTTCTACTTTTGGCGTGATGGCTCTTTTCGGTAGTCTAATCGGAAGCTGCACGTCACCTACCCCTCCTGAAACCAAAGCTAGTACAACAGCCAGTCCCGCCGCTTCTGCTACTGCTAAAGCGCCCGATGCTAAAAGCGTTGCTACCAAAGCTGATGATGCAACAAAATCTGATGCTCGCATCATCAAGGTCAAAATTGATGGGCTAGAGACCTATAAACACCCATCTGGACTATTCCAAATTGATGCTCCTAAAGGTTGGACTCCTAAAGAAACCAAGAAAACGAATGAAATAATTGTTTTATGGTTTGACCCTAGCAAAAATGCATTGCTTACGGTTGATGTTTTTAAAGCCCCATCGGAAACTACACCAGAGCAATTGACCACACTTTTAGAAACTTTTCTCAAGTCAACCTTTGGCTCTAGAGCAGGATTTACTACTGAAAAGCCGAGCAAACAAAAAGATGGCAGTGTGCAAATTGTATGGAGCTATGATGAGTCCATCAAAAATATTACTGCCAAAGTCCAAGGAAATAGCTTTATTAGCCGTAGCGGTGACAAAATTTCCTTAATTACTACTGGCGGCGTTGCTGATCAGATTCCTGCGTTAAAAGATGCCTTCGATCGCGTTGTGAATAGCTATAAAGTTAATCCTGCGATCGCTATTCCCTAAACCTAGTGAAAGGTGTGTTTACTCTCCTTCGGTGGGAAGCACACCTTTCTATGAGGGTTTCAAGAAAGCGCAAAGCTCTAAAGCTTTATATAGGAAATATTTATGCAACTGGCGATCGCCATTATCGATGCATTTACCAATCAAACATTTCGCGGTAATCCTGCGGCAACTGCTTTAGTGCCAGATTTTCCTAAAGATGCAAAAATGCAGCAGATTGCAGCAGAGATCAATCTATCAGAAACTGCCTTTGTAAAACATTTAAACCCAAATCATTTTCAGTTGCGCTGGTTTACGCCAAAGCAAGAAGTTCCTCTTTGTGGTCATGCCACTCTTGCTATGGCGCATTATTTACGCGAAATAAAAGCGATCGCTACTGATGTACCGCTAATTTTTACAACCCTAAGCGGTGATCTCACTATCAGCTTTGAAGATAATTTGATCGTGATGGATTTTCCTGCGGCTTTTTATCAAAAATGCTCAGCGCGATCGCAACAGGTATTAGCAGATATTTTTGGCGATCACACCTACCAAGTCCTTGGGCAGAGTGAAGATTACATAGCTGTTGTTTTAGAGTCCGAGTCAGCCGTCCAAAACTTTCAACCTCCCTACGATCTAATTGCTCAGTTGGATGGCTTTGGATTTATTGTTACAGCGATCGCGGATGCAGTACAGTCCTATGATTTTGTATCGCGTTTTTTTGCACCAAAAGCAGGGATCCCCGAAGATCCCGTTACGGGTTCAGCCCATTGTAGTTTGACACCTTACTGGTCAAAGCATTTCGGAAAAACTAATCTCAAAGCCAAGCAATTATCAACAAGAACAGGCGAGATTGAGGTGAGTGATCGTGGTGCAAGAATTTTACTTAAAGGTGAAGCCATAACTTTTCTGCGGGGACAAATTACATACTCCCTTCCCAGTGAATAATTAGGGCATATTTAGTTAGCGTTTCATGCAGGATCCATTTTATTTTTGTAAATCTATATTTTTAGAGAAGTACCACCATAGGGAGACATGATCACCTTCATCAACAATTATGGATAGCATTCCCCCATCTAAGTCCCGCCGACAAGCAGCGATCGCATCTTGTTGATTGGCATGAATGTCAATTGGGAAAAAAATTTTCCCCAAATAGCAAATTCCCTTCTCATCACCCCAAGGAGTTAATAAGTTGGTTTGCTGAATTTCAGATAATGAAAGAATAATCATAATTAGTTAACATAGGATGCTCTTCACAAGTCTTATGTTCTAATAATTATTCATTGCCCAATGTGATAGCAAACTAGCCCTATTTGTGATATTTCTAATCCTTGATAAGTGACTAAAACTCACCCTATAGATGATTGAAATCACAGGCTAAGCATCTTTATATATGCCCCAAAGTCAGCGACCTGATCAGGTTCAATACCTTGTCCGTGAATGGTTATTCATTTCCGACAATTTTCTTGCCCAGTAAGGCACTTGCGGATAAAAATGTCCCACCAAGTTATATAGCTTCGACTACGCTCAGCTAACCTTGGTTGAGAGTAGTCGGAGGCGTAAGTACTTTAAATAGCATGTCCCTAATTGCCCAAGGAAAAGGGATTACCTCAGCCAGAAGATTTCACAAGAGGGAATCTATCCCCATGCTAACCAATTTAGGACTTACGCAAGACTAACGAATTTACTGGGTTTTTGGTAGATGTAGCGCCTGCGAAGCACGCGCTACATCTACCCGATGCGTAAGTCCTACAATTATTAAAAATTTGCTATCACTTGCGTATTGATCCTCAACGTCTTAATCGGTTGTACGAACAAAAGGCTAGTATTAACGTCAGGTATAAAACCCTATAAGCTGTGTTGCAGCTTGTAAATCTGGTTTTTAATTATGCTTAACTAACTAAAAGTCTCTTTAAGGGAGACTTTCTATAGGTAAATTAGAGTTTTTCATGAGGAGTCTGTAAGGGTGATCGGTTCTCATAGTTTTCGCAAAAGTCAAGATCCAAGTAAATACAAGCGATCGCTACACCAACGTAAAAATTTAAGACCAACTTCTTGGCGATCGCTTCTGTATCGTGGCGGGGATGTCGTATTTGCAACTTGGGTGGGATTAATTTGCGCTGTGCCACCTTGCTATATGCAAACGGATTTTCAAGTACCTGTTGAAGCTGCGGAATTAAAACTGGCTCAAGCAGTCGTTCCGATTCGTGCCCGTGTCGTTAATCCCCTTGCCATCGATATTCCTGATGATTTGTTAGAGAGCGATCGTCCTAATCTACTGCAAGCGATCGACCATAGTATTCAATATATACGCACCCCACTAGCAGAAAGTCGCTATCCCGTAGCAGGAATTAGTCGTGACCTGATTGAGCGTAGTTTACTGCGGTTTCGTCGTCTTGTCCAAGTGTCCCGCACTTCCAAGGATCTACAGCAGGCCGTAAACCGCGAATTTGATCTATATCGTTCTGTGGGGCGAGATGGGACAGGATTAGTACAGTTTACTGGGTACTACGAAGCTGTGTATAAGGCAAGTCGTTCTCGCACAGGGGAGTTTCAATATCCACTCTATCGTTTGCCTGCCGACTTTGAGCAATGGCAGTCACCTCATCCAACTCGCGCCATGCTCGAAGGTAGCAAGCAATTAGCAGGTTTGGAAGTTGCTTGGCTTAGCGATCGCTTTCAAGCTTTTCTAGTCCATGTTCAAGGCTCGGCAAGGTTTGAATTACCCGATGGTAATTTATTGACCGTCGGCTATGCAGGCAAGAACGATCAGCCCTATCGATCGGTGGGAGCCGAGCTAGTTAGAGATGGTAAAATGCGTCTCGAAGATGTAACCCTCCAAACCTTGATCGAATATTTCAAAAAAAATCCCCAGGATTTGAATACCTATCTCAACCGTAATCCTAGCTTTGTCTTTTTCCGAGAAACTAATGGTAGACCTGCTACGGGTAGCCTCGGCGTACCTGTAAGCGCAGAAAGATCGATCGCTACGGACAAAAAAATCTTCCCCTCTGGTGGTATTGCCCTCATTCGCACCGAAATCCCCTTTGAGAATCCCACTACAGGTAAACTAGAACTACATCAAGTGCAACGTTTTGTACTTGATCAAGATACTGGGGGCGCAATTCGTGGCGCGGGGCGTGTAGATATTTTTATGGGAACAGGCGATCGAGCTAAGCAACGCGCAGGCTTAATTAAAGGTGATGGGGAGTTATATTATCTGGTATTAAAAAATTAATATAGGCAGTGCAAAGCACTGCCTATATTAATTTTTTCTGTAATGATTTAAAAACTTAAAAATAATTAGCAAAGTAGAAAAATGAATGCCAATTAATAATCCTTTTACAATTAGAATGCAAATTACGCGGATGTTTGAACAGGGGCAATCACTATTTGCTGAAATCAAAGTCCAAGATTGGCTTAAGGAGCGTAATCAAAGCCCCAAAGATTATCTAATCCGTTTTCGTCAAACAATGGCTCCCGTCAGCTCTAAATCTTCAGTAAATATAGAGATAGAAATCCTTCGTAAAGATGGGCAACCCGTTGATGAATGGCTATTGCAAGAACTCAATCGCCAAGATTAATCTATATTAATAAATCCTAAGCTTATCGACGGATTTGATTAAGAGATGCTCCATTCTCTATATAACGTTTAGCATCACGGAGTTGATTTGCATCAGGATCTCGACCATAGGCTTATTGATAATTTCTACGAATTGAGCGATCGGCTTCTTCACTATTCACTAATTCGTAGCTAACTTGAGGGAGTAAAAGCCGTCTAGTTCTAACAGCAATTGTTTACGGCAAATGATATCAAGAATTGGAAAGAGGCAGAATTAAACGGCTAAGAATACGATTGTCTTCTAATTGATAGAGAGACAACTCGCCACCAGCTTCTAGCATCAAGTTTTGACAAATTGCTAAATGAAGACCAGGAGGCTGATCTAACAACGAAGGAGATAGAGGATCGATCGCTCTGCCTTGATGTAGCTCTTGTAGTAACGACGCATCAACGACACCATAATCGGTGATTGATAGCTCCAAAAATTTTTCGTCAATCTGACGACACCACAGATCGATGCGACCGCCCACGTCTGATCGCCCACAGGCAAATAACAGCAACTCATTTAGGATCATCTCCATTTTGGCGATATCTCCACCAACTACCACATTTGCTTGATTATGCACCTGTGTCCAAATCTGACGCTGTTTAATTAGCGAATCAACCCGTTCTAGAGCGCGTTTTAGCATCCCTGCGAGGGGCGCAGTCTCGTAGTTAGGACGCAAGCGCCATTGCTCCTTACGGATAATTTGTGGTAGAGGCGATAGGGAACCCTGTAGTTGTTTGAGAGAACTTTGCAAAGTCATATTATTGATGCCACCGGTACCATTAGCCCGCGCATCCGCATCTAATAAACGCTGTACACCACCACTGACCGTGCGATAGATATCTTCCAAACGACGATGCTTGTACCAATTGAGTCGCTCTAGCTCTTGACGATTGTGTTTGAGATGCTCGACTAGTAATAGATGACGGCGTGACCAAGCAAGTTGATTTGCCAACATATTAAAGGCTTGAAGTTGACGATCGACCCATCTACGTCCAAGGCGATCGGCTACCAAAATCATTCCTGTAGGTTGATGCTCAGGTGTTGTGCGGAGAGCAGTAACCATGATGTGTCCGAGGGCAGGAGCATTGAGCCAAGCCTTAGTCTGTTCTGGCAAATCATGAATACTAAGGGGCAGAATCCCGTCACTTTGAATCGTCCACTGAGCGAGGGGATCTTCTTCGATCGCAATTAATGTTTCGTTAACGCTGAGCTGATATTCATCACGACTAGCAAATACTGAAGCAATTTGTCCCCCTTGTCGCCCCGGCATCCAGACTACTAAGACCGCGAGAGGAGATTGTGTCACCTGTGCCATTAATTGGGTAGCGGTGTGATGAAGCTTTTCAAGAGTGTTGGCTTGTTGTAAAGCCACTAGTCCAAATTGCACTGATTGATGAGACTTTTGGCGTTCATCGGATATGCGTTGCAATTCGTTTTGGTGAACAATTAAACCAATTTGCTGAGCAACAGCCTGTACCATCTCTCGCTCTGGACGCGACCATGTACGCGGTGCTTCATGGGCAACTGCTAAAACTGCTTCTAAGGATTTACCTGTCGAAGTGCTGCTGACAATCATTGATCGCACATCGAGATCAATTAATGAATTTCGCCATGACAAAAACTTAAAATCACTATCGAGGTTTTCCACCATCGCGGCATCAGTAGCCTGTTCTAACATTTGAGCATCAACAGTTGCTAGTGCTGGTAATAAATTGGGGATAGGGCGACGATTTTTAGGATGATACTGAAAATCGACTCGAAAAACTTCATTATCTGGATCATAAGTAGCAACCCAGAAACGTTCGAGTCCTAGACGATTACATAGCTGCTCAGCAGCTTGCTCTAGGGCATTTTGCCAATCAGAATTGGAATAAATCGCTCTAGCGATCCCTGCTGTAAGAATTTGGTCGGAAGCAATCCGATCAACGGTAACTTCCATCTCTTCTAAAGGAGCCGTAATCGATGCTAGCTGTGCTGCACCGATTACAAAATTACGCTCATCATCTGTCCAGAGTCGGGCTTCGTCACCTTCCACCGACAAAAATCCTAAAAGCTCCGATTGGGAAAATATAGGCGCGATAATTATAGAAACTGCTCCAAACTGCTCCATTACCCGATTACTGATTTCACTTTTGGTCATAGATTTAGAATCAACGACCATTACTAGTTGATCTCTAGATAAGGCTTGATATAGTCTTGGAGCATTTTGGACGGTTACACCTGCCGTATTATCAACTGCCTGCTTAGATTTGGGGCCAGGTTGGCGATTGGCAATTCGCCGCCAGAAATATTGGTGTTCGCGTTCAAACCAATAAATATTGGTATGGTCGGGCATTACAAAACTATGGGTTTCCTGCACGATCTCTTCAAGGCGATCGTTGAGTGTAGGAATATTCCGGATTTTGGAAAGAATTTGGAGTAGGGGTTCATCGGGGCGCTTGGCGTTATGATAGTGCCACTCAGCATCAAGGCGGCTTAGAGTGGAGCCGAGAGTACCTAATACAACCGATAGTCTAGCTCTTTCTTCATTACGCGGGGTCACATTCCATAGGGTAGAGCCTAATAAAACCAAGCCAAAGCTACGATCGCGATGATAAATCGGCCAAAGCAATGTACCTTGAATATCAAACTTTTGGGCTAATTTTTGCCATTCGCCACTCCGTTTTTCTTGTCGAAGATCAGAGATCGGTACAGGGCGGCGCTGCAAAATCACCTGATCGAGTAAATCACCAGCATTAAGGGCAAAACGATCTTTTAAAAATTTGATCTCTCCCGCAGGTGTCGTTCCACCTTTTCCTGTCAGGCGATGATTTTCTTCATCATACAGAGCAATCCAGATGAGCTTATAGTCAAAATTATCTCTAAGATAATCGAGAGTCGCAGTTATTAAGTTGTCAATACTATCTTCATCACGCAAGAACTGCATGATTCGCCCAAGGTTAACAAATTGGCGATCCCATGGGTTAGCTCCTGCTTGACTCATATTTTTGTCCTGACGTTTTCGACTTAGGTATGGTTAGCGACGTACCGTAGAACAATTTTAGCTTTGCGAAAGCAATTTATGGAAATTCGCTTATAAATAGCCTCTCATCATAAGCTTACAATCTTTAGCCTAGAAAGTCAGCAACAAGTCATACTCTTTCAGCTTCTTTATTAAATATATGCCTATTGCCAGTCCTGCTAATCCAAGAGACAGGGTACTCTGCCTCTTATTTTTTGCTCTATTCGATTAACCATTCTAGCGATCGCTCACCGATTTGGAGGGGAATACTAACAGCTTTACCGAGGCGGGGGCGTTCTTTGGTAGTTGCAATAAATGTTTGCACTTGCTCGACTACGCCCCAATCACTCAAATAAGAGGCGATCGCATCAAGATGTTGCAAAAATTCGATTTCACCCATAGAAAAAGACTGCTGCTCTTGATAGCGCCACATTACTTGCAAGAATATTTTGCCTTGGGTTTTCCGCAATTGTACGTCATAGGAAAAATCCCATTTATCGGCGATCGCTTGACGGAGTTCTGAGCCTGTCATAGATTTCTATATTCTTTGCTTAAAATATCTTACTCTCTTCCCAGTGAAAAAACAGTGGTATGCGGCGAAGCCGCATACCACTGTTTTTTCACTTTAGATAATTGCGTCTTCGCTGTCTATTGAGAAATCGTTTGCGAAGCTCTTCTGAACCGAGTAAGATCGGTGGACAGACTAGTAGAAATAGCCATTGCCAAGTGGTAAGTGGAGCCGTAGCAAAGATTTGGCGAAGGGAAGAAATTTCAATAATTGAGATAATTAAGAACCATTCCGTGGCAATTCCCAACCAAATAAATGGGTTGGAAAAGAATCCTAATCGGAAGATCGATGTTTGCTCAGAACGGCAAGCAAAAACATTACCATCTTGACAAGCAACGATGATCGCCAAAGTCATTGTTGTTGCTTGGGCATAAATAAAAGTGATTTCTGGGTTAGTTGTATGTGAGAGAATAGTGGGGGCGATCGCCTGCAATGCGTTGAAGTCATAACCATAGCTATGCCACACCCAGAAGAAGCCGAGCATCCCCAATGTCGCCTCGATCAAGCCTAGAAAACAGTAGGCGCGTAACAGTAAAGAGCGGTCGAGCAGAGCCTGTGATTTAGAGCGTGGTGGTAACTGCATTGTCCCTAGTTCGGCGCTTTCAGTACCTAGTGCTAATGCAGGTAAGATATCCGTACCTAAATCAATAATCAAGATTTGCATAATGATCAGGGCTGGGGGGATTTTGAGGATCACCATCGCTAAAAACGGGACTAACTCAGCAACATTGGAGGCAAGGATGTAGGTCATAAACTTACGAATATTTTGATACACCGATCGCCCTTGCTCGATCGCCACCACAATCGTCGCAAAGTTATCATCGGTCAGCACAATATCCGCCGCTTCCCTTGCTACGTCTGTTCCGTTCTGCCCCATCGCAATTCCGATGTTCGCAGCCCTTAGAGCAGGAGCGTCATTTACCCCATCACCCGTGACTGCCACAATTTCGCCAATGTCTTTATAAGCTTGCACCAATCGTAATTTATGCTCAGGTGACATCCGTGCGAACACTAGTCCATGTCGGTATTTCACAACCTGCCTTAGTTGCGCGTCGGAGAGATGCCCCATACCTTCACCTGTGACTACCCGTACTTTGTCGCCAACTAACCCAATTTGGCGGGCGATCGCTTCGGCAGTGAGTCCATAGTCCCCTGTTACCATCGTTACATTTATTCCTGCTTGATGGCATTGGGCGATCGCATTGGGGACTTCATCACGGGGTGGATCGAACATGGCAACTAAACCGATGAAGATGAGAGCTTGTTCTAAATCCTGCGCTTTGAGATCGATTAATTCCTGTCCACCCCGACGCGCAGCCAGTCCTAATACCCGAAAGCCTTTTCTAGCCAAATCATCATTGGCATGGACAACCTCCTGCCAATAGTCATGGGTCAATTCTTGATACTCTCCATCACGCAAAATCCAATGACAATGTTTGAGAACTTCTAAGGGTGCGCCCTTAGTGAAGGCAAGATGGGGAAGTTGATCCGTCCATAATTCCGATGATTGCCAATTTAAAACGACGGTCATCATTAGGCGGCGCGAATCAAAGGGAATTTCACGTAAACGGGGAAATTTCTTTTGTAAGTCTTCTAAATTTAGTTCCGCTTTTGCCGCCGCTACTAAGAGCGCCGCCTCTGTGGGATCGCCAATTTCCTGCCAACGGCTGGGTGCATTCAGATGGACTAAACGCGCATTAGAACAAAGGGCTGAACCGATGAGTAAAACTTGAGCTTTCCATGCAATTTGCGAATCGGAGGGAAGATTGACTGTGCCACTGGAGGGATCGTAGCCTGCGCCCGTGACTTCAATTAATCTATTGGTCGGCTGAGCCTTGGCTTCCTCATTAGGCTCTGGATCATCATTATGCTCTGGCTGGGTCGGCAACCATAGATAACGCACTGTCATCTCATTTTTGGTTAATGTCCCTGTCTTATCGGTACAAATCACCGTAGTTGCACTTAGTGTTTCGACAGATGAGAGTCTTCGCACTAGAGCATTTTTTCTTGCCATGCGTCGGACACCGATTGCTAGAGACAAGGTTACAGTTGGTAGCAATCCTTCTGGAACTAGAGCCACAATAATACCGATCGCAAAAATGAAGCTTTCTTTTACCTCTATGCCCACCAGAAAGTAAGCCAGCAAAAAAACAAGCATGCCCATACTGACCGCGATCGCTGTGATAATTCGCACGATCCGCGTTACTTGAATTTCTAACGTACTTGGATCGCGCTTTACAACTGTAGTTAAATGGGCAACCTGTCCAAACTCAGTCTCTGCGCCTGTCGAATAAACCACGGCTACGGCTCGACCTGCGGCAACTGTCGAACCTGCTAAGACAAGGTTGGCAATTTCTGAGGGATTCACTTTTTCCTGTAAGGGTTGCTCGCCCTGACGCGCTAGGGGCTTACCCGCACGCACAGACACCGCTTCTCGCAACCTCACAGGGTAAGCATTTCGCGCCACAGGCAATGATTCTCCTGTCATTACCGATACATCCAGATATAAACTTTCGGCGGAGATTAATCGGGCATCTGCGGAAATGCGATCGCCTTCTTCTAGTTGCATGACATCACCGCGCACTAGTTCTCGCGCAGGAATTAACTTGAGTTCGTCATCGCGATAGACTTTCACCTGCATCGGTAATACTTTCTTCAAAGCCGATAGCGCTTTCTCTGCCTGAAACTCTTGCCAAAAGCTAAAAATGGCATTAATCCAGATCACTGACCATACTGCCCAACCCAGTTCAGGCGTACGGGAAATAAAGGCAAGAATCCCTGCTACCCACAGCAGCAAAGCCATAAAATGCGTCAATTGGTCAGCAAAACGTAGCCATAATGAACGCTGCACAGGTTCAGGCAATTCATTTGCACCGAATTGTTCTAATCTCTCTGTGGCTTCATCCTGCGCCAATCCATTGGCGGCAGTACTAAGGGATTCATAGACTTCTTCCAAGGACAAAGCCCAGATTGGTTGATGTAGTGATGCCATGCTCGTCTACTCCACTCTAAAAATCAAAAAAACTTACTAGGTTGGGGGTATTTTTATATGGCGATCGCCGTTTGTATTAGAGCAAATCAAAAACCAAGAAGCGAGTTCAAGCGCAAAGCACCGCAACTCATCTTCTGGGTTGGTGTCGTAAGAGGAATGACGATCGCTGTAGCCCAAAAATTAGTGTATTGCTGTAATAGAGATGAAATTAAACTTAGCATTAGATGCTTTACCGAAATCTTAAATCAAACTGACAGATTGATTTTTTAAGAAGATGTGGCACGGGCAAAGCCCACGCCACATCTCTTCGATGCGTAAGGCCTAAAGGTGTAATGATATATTTGACCAACACTGCTTGATCATTATCGTGTTCCTATGGGCTACGAGCCTTTACATCACAAATATCGCCCACAAATCTTCGCGGATTTGGTCGGTCAAGAGGCGATCGCGCATACTCTTACTAATGCCTTAAATACTAAGCGCATTGCGCCTGCTTACCTATTTACTGGGGCAAGAGGTACTGGTAAAACATCAAGTGCGCGGATCATGGCAAAGTCGCTCAATTGCCTAAGCTCTGACAATCCCACTCCTCACCCCTGCGGTAAGTGTGAGCTATGCCATAGCATCGCCAATGGTAATGCGTTAGATATTACGGAAATCGATGCGGCAAGTAATACAGGCGTTGATAATATTCGGGAATTGATCGAACGCGCCCAATTTGCACCCGTAAAAGCTCGTTTTAAGGTTTATATTATTGATGAGTGCTTGACTGGCGATACGCTTGTACAGACTGATGCAGGTTTAATGCGTCTAGATGATCAAGATTTGTTAGGTAAGCAAGTACTCAGCTATAACGAAAAATCTGTTAAATGGGAATATAAAAAAATTTTACGCTGGTTAGATCGCGGCATAAAACCTACGTTAATTATTAAAACTAATCAGCGATCGCTTCAATGCACAGGTAATCATTTAATCAGAACAGAATCAGGATGGACCTCAGCAAGCAATATCAAAGTTGGGATGAACATAGTGTCTCCTGCGCCTGTGGTGAAAGATTGGAAGTCCCTCAATTCTTACTTCAAAACGGTAGAGGATGACAAAGTATCTTGTCCTACTGGAAACGCTATCCTTACAAAAAAAATCATGGTATCTGGGAAGGACGCACAGAAAACTATCTTGCAGCAGCAGGAAATATTTCACCCGAATTACTTGGGCTTATCTATGGCACATTGTTGGGAGATGCTGCCATTACCTACCCCAACAAACACAGTCGCTTCCCAAAAATTGCATGGACACATGGATATAAACAAAAGCAATGGTTGGAATACAAAATCAGTAGATTGTCAGAACTACGCCCCAATTTCCGTATTGTCAAAAATGATGGCTATGGAGATCTCTCGGTCTGTAGTAGTACCATGTGCCATCCCCAACTCAGTCCAGTATTTGACGTGGTTAAGTCCACAGGAATCACCAAAAACGTTTCTATCGCATGGCTTGAGCAAATTACTCTTGAAGGCTTGGCATGGTGGTATATGGACGATGGAGCGCTTATGCTCACTCCAAAAGGTAGTCCAACCATTCACTTATCTACAGAAGGATATTTTTGGGAAGAAAATCAACTTATTAAATCTTGATTCCAATCAATCGGGTATGCAGCTAAAGTGCAATCCTACACAAGAGGAGCTAAAACCTATAACTACATTTGCATGGGTGCAAATGCCAGTAGAAAATGGTTGTCAGAGCTACAGCAATACTCTATCCCCTCAATGGAATACAACTTTGGAGAAGGTAGAGTCTGTAACAGTCGTTGGTGATGAACCAGTTTATGATGTAGAAGTAGAAGATAATCATAACTTTGTCGCTAATGGGCTGCTAGTGCATAACTGTCATATGTTAAGTACCGCCGCATTTAACGCACTTCTCAAAACACTTGAAGAACCGCCCGATCGCGTTACTTTTATTCTCGCAACTACTGATCCACAGCGCGTATTACCGACAATTATTTCGCGTTGTCAGCGTTTTGATTTTAGACGTATTCCCCTTGATGAGATGGTCAAGCATTTAGGGAAGATTGCGGCTAATGAGAACATTAATATACATAGTGAAGCTTTAACTTTAGTTGCCCAAATCGCACAGGGAGGACTGCGAGATGCAGAATCTTTGCTTGATCAGTTAAGTCTATTAGATGTAGAGATTACAGTTGAGGCGGTTTGGGATTTGGTGGGTTCTGTTCCAGAACAGGACTTGTTATCACTAATCGAGGCGATCGCTGCGGATCATTCCACACAACTAATAGATTATGTGCGGCGGATTATGGATCGAGGGCGCGAACCTTTGATCGTGTTGCAGAATTTGGCGAATGTATATCGGGATTTATTAATTGCGAAAACGGCTAGCGATCGCAGTGATTTAGTCGCAATGACTAGTTCAGGTTGGGAGCGCTTAGTACAACTAGCCCAAACTTTGCCCGTTCCCAATATATTGCTAGGTCAACAGCATCTACGCGCAGCCGAGTTACAGGTTCGTAATTCCACACAGCCCCGTTTATGGCTGGAAGTTACGCTGATGGGTTTATTGCCTTCCGCTCAGGGAGCGATCGCGCAATTGCAATCTCCTCTTTCATCAACAAATCAACAATTTATACCGCCGCGCAATATTGTTGCAGTTCCCCCTATAGCTCAAGCACCAAAGACTAACCCTGTTTCGCAGATTCCATCGCCACCTAAGCAAGAAGCGGTAAGTTCTCCAATAGCAAAGGTATCCGAACCATCTATTAATTTAGTTAATCCAACTAGTGCAACAGCGATTCCACCCATTGTCGAAACGCCAATTTCGTCGGGAAATGATGATTTTGAGAATATAGCCTCAGTTGGATACGATCTCGATAAGATGTGGCAAAGTGTTTTGTCAATGCTGCCAACGCCTACAAAGTCGGTCTTTATCCAAATACAGGCGCATATTCTGTCCATTGACAGTGGCAGTATCAAAATCGGCTTGGCTGGAAAACGCGATGCAACCACTAAAAATATTGTGGTGCAGAAGCGTCCAGAATTAGAGGAAGTTTTTGCTAAGTTTTTGCAGCGTCCAATCAAGGTAATGTTTACCTTTGTCACTACGCCCCAACAGGCTGAGCCAGTGCAAATTCCTGCGCCTTTACCCCATTCGCCAGCGATCGCACCCACGCCTCCTGTCCCAATTTCACAGCCATCATCTAGCCCAGCAATCCAGAATCCTGTAGCGATCGTATCAAATGTTCCATCTACAACATCACAATCAGCACCACCTATTCCCGTTGCTCAAACGAAGGGATATGTTGGTTTATCGGAAGATGATCGGGTAATTAAAAATTTGGCAGAGCTTTTTAATGGACAGATTATTGATCTTGAGGAAGAACCTACTAGTGAGCAAGGTTCTGTAGAAAGCGTTGTGGAGACAATTGATTAATTATCTCATCAGGTGTACTTGTGACATGAGATGCAAACCTTTGGGCTAAGGGTAAAACATAAACAGTCGGACTAGTGAATCCTGAGAATAAATGCACATTAGCATATTCGTGAACTGCACCAATTAGAGGTAGACTGTCATTGCTAAAGGCAACTAGACAATGTCGCCATTTTCCCTTAAGGGCTGCGACTTTTGGCAAAATCTTACTCACAGAGACACGAATATTTGCTTCACTTTGCACAGGATCGATCGCTGCGTAGGGATCGGTCAATACACGGCTCAACTGTCCAAACCTAATGTGCTGATCTAGAAATTGAATTGCACCTGCATCAATGGAAGAAGGTAAAAGTTCTTGACCCGCAGTATCCCATAGATGATCTTTCTCCGTCTCAGTAGTGCTTGATTCTAACTCATAGCGTGTAGAATCTGCAGGCATCACCATTGCTTGCATTTTTAGATCAACGGGTTCTGTATTGATCGCTTCGGCATGGGTGAAATAGATTCGGGCATTAATGCCTGATGCTTTTAGTAAGGCGCGAGATAGTCCGCCCGCACAAACCGCTACCTGAGACGAGTGAAAGTCACCCTCTGTCGTTGTTACACCTGTAATGCGATCGCCTTCAATCAAAAAGCTCTCAACTTTGGCATAGACAATTTCGCCACCTAATTTTTGAAATGCTTGACTAAAAGCAGTTATAAAACAATCGAGATTAACATGGGCATGGGGGAATAGTAACGCGCCGCCAATCCCTTGTCTATTTAATAAGGGTTCACGCTCATGGGCTTCTTGGGCATTGAGTAACGTTGGTGCGATCGCGCAATTAGTATATTGAGTGAGAATAGATTGTGGATTGACTTCAGGATTAATGGTTAGCAAGAGATCCAATTCGCGAAACTCCGTATCTATCCCTAACTCTTGCGATAGATTGCGTTGTCGAGCAATTCCTTCTTGACTAAGCTGATGTGTTAGGGGCGTAGTACTGCCCCAATAGGAAATGCCACCATAGCCAAGGCTACTGGAACCTTGGAGTTGTGGATATTGTTCAATCAGTAATACAGAACATCCTGCTTTTTGGAGTTCATAGGCTAGAGCTATACCTGTAATCCCACCACCGATGACGATCCAATCACGCATCGTTTTTTACCTCATCTAGTTCGATTCCTTCGAGTAAATTGTCGATAGTAGCTTGACGCTGGGTTTTTACCCACTTTAACTGCTTGGGAATAATGCACATTCGTAGAGTGACACTCACAATTACAGGAATATAATGCAACATAAAAATCATCCCAGAAAGCGTTTGGCTGATCGCTGATGACCAAGAGACTTTATAGGAACTGCGGATACCAAATGCCATCGTCACGGCGGCGAGAGTCATCGAAAATGCAGCGATCGGGGGTAACATCGGAGTCTGCTTGAGGGTGATCGCCGCGATCGTATCGGGAATAAAGGCTACGGGAAGTAAATATTGATTTATGAAAAACAAGGTTGCGTCAAAGGTTTTGGCAAAGCCCATCCGATTGCTGAGGAGTAAGCTCCAGTAGTCGAGATAACGCTGAAAGCCGCCTTCTACCCAGCGATTGCGCTGATGCCATAGCTGTTTAAAGTTAATTACGCCTTCTTCTTCCACCGCAGGGAAATTGAGACAGGCGATATCCCATTGGGTTAAATGCAGTCTAATCGTGAGGTCAAGGTCATCGGTGATGGTTTGCTCATTCCATCCGCCGCAATCATTGAGAGCAGTACGACGGACAAATTGACCATTGCCACGCAATTCGCCCACGCCACCAACGCGCACACGCAAATCTTGTAGACACAAATCTAAGGCTTGTTCCGATGCTTGTCCTCTCGTCCACCAGTTTTCTGTAGCATTGGTGATCGCTTTTCGTAATTGCACTGCGCCGATTTTTGATTGCTGGAATACAGGTACTAGCGATCGCAACACGTCATTGGGGACTTGAGCATCGGCATCAAGTACACCGATAATATTGCCCTTAGTTAAAGCTAAGACTTGATTTAATGCGCCAGACTTACCGCCCTGTGCCCCCTCACCACGTCGTAAAGTTTTTAATTGCGGATACTTTTGCTTGAGTAAGGCAAGTACTTCGGGAGTGCGATCGCTACTATTGTCATCAACAATCCAAACTTCAAAGCGATCGCTAGGATAATCAAGTCGGCAAAGATTTTTGACCAAATTTCCGATCACTGCTTCCTCATTTTTGGCTGAAGCTAAGAGAGAGAAAAACGGTAATTCGGGTGATTCTGAAGATTGTCCATTTTGATGACTGGTTGTAGAGTCGGAGGTGATCGTTGGTAAAGGGGGCGCAAAAATTAGCCGCAAAGCATGAATACCAAATAATCCTAGTAGCACCCATCGCGCCCAAGATACAAAATGTAAACCAATTGTCACTCCATAGACAATGATTAAGACAATGATCGTCTTGAGTCTACGGCGATCGCCTCCTGAATGAAGGCTGCTAAGAAATTTCGTTTCGAGCATTGGGCGTTGTAATGTATTACGAAATATTTGGCTTGGATATAATCAGGATACCGCTTTTGATTGATCGTTTGTCGCAATTTCTAAAACCTATATTGCTATCCGAAATCATTTGCGGCTTCGATTCATTCAGCAAGCAGTCCACACTGGCTAAGCGAAGCGCTGCACTGAGCTTGTCGAAGCATCGTACAAAACTACATTTTCCTGCTCATTGGGTTCATTACGAGAAACAATCGCATGGGCAGCTTTTGTATCGCTGAAAGTGTGGCTCGGCTGCACTACCTGCGGGAATAATCACCAAATTCATTGAGATTCCCTTGGCTCCCGCCATAGGGTCAGAAATTCCCACAAAATAGGGCAGCTTTTGCAATGTGGCAGTTTCACGATCGGGTCGCACTGTGATTATTTGGCTTGTGTGGTCAGGTAATTGCTCAGAATTAGAGTTAATGATAGCAATTGGTAAATATTTGTTGGTAGTAGGACTTACGCTTCGGTTAGATGTAGCGCGTGTGAAGCACGCGCTACATCTAACTAAAATCTAGTAAATTCGTTAGTCTTGCGTAAGTCCTAGGATGATAGATGCTACGCAAGGGCTAATGTTAGATACATTAAGCACTTGGCAAAATATAGGCTAGCCCCTTACATTGGGAGTTTATCGAATTAAAATAGAACTCAAGACCCTCATGATAAAGGTATCGGCTACCAAAATAATAGGAACTAGAAATAATGCATTACGGGCTGAGAGTCGCAGTACGCCGATCAAAGTTGTGTTTAATAGCAAAATCAGTGTTGTAAAGCAGAACACACTCAACAGAGCCAAAACGTCAAAGTTCGTGTAGCCAAGCAACCAAGTCACAAATAATAGAATTGTAATTGGGAAAACACAAACTCCTGTAGCAAAGGTAAATTGCTTAATATTTCCCTTGCCTTTAAAGATTTGTTGAATTGCCCAAAGTATGAAAATGATACCAATTACTGGGAATGAGGACGCGAGGATAATCTTGACATGATCTAGAAATTCAATGTCAAATCTGGTTCCGCCAAAATCCCCCGATCTACTAGAGCCTGCGGATAAAGATGCGAATAAAGACAGGAAGATCGAGGCTACTTTAATGACTGCTGCCCAAGAAGAAAGGGCAAATAGGGCGCAGAGAACAATGCCAGTATTCAAAGCTCGGTTATCACCCAAAGCCTGCAAAGCAGCTTGTAAGCCATTGGCAGGATCTTTTTGTAATGTTTTGAAAACGCTTAGTGTATCGGTGACGGCATCTTTACCAGCATCCACCATTGCCTGAGGGATGACTGATGTTGATGGTGAAGCGTTAGCTTCAGGAACAATATAAATTGAGCTTGCTTTATTACTGGAATCGACATCAAAGTCAACAGTTTGACCGACAGTAATTGGTTGTGTACTGCGATATTCATTAGCAAAAAACTCATAGCGAACACCATCATTGCCACGAATAATTCCTATTTCTGCTTCGATACTATAATCAAGAATTTTACCTTCCATCTTATCTCCTCATGAGTCATGTATATAGAACATTTGAGCTAGATAGAGAACATTCTCTATCTATTGACAAAGTGCAGCGTCCAAGAGAACGTGAATGGATAAGTGAAATAGATATTCTGTCCTCTGTCCAATATGAATTGGGCGTGGATTTGAAGCCACAAAGGGAAGATGTCTGAGCCACTCATTATAAACTTATCGCGTTGAATTGCTATACCGCTTGATATCTTTATTTCATATTTTTGGATATATGGCAAGGACATTACAGGAATTTTTTTGCGTCCTTAGCGAAGTTATGTTTCACTCGACACCAAACTCGACAATGATAAATACTCTCTCTAATCTCGTTTTCTGTTTTGTATTTAGAGGCTCAAGATTTAGGTTGCGGCTTAAACTATTAAGACTTACGCATCGGGTAGATGTAGCGTGTGTGAAGCACCTGCTACATCTACCTAAAACCTAGTAAATTCCTTAGTATTGCGTAAGTCATAACCAAAATGCATCAATTGTATAAAGATGATGGGTTAGCTATCTCACATTTAATTCCAAAAACCTACTTAATGCAATAAAAAAGTTAAGATGGTAGACTCTAAGTAATTTTTTTTGTAACTCTTGTAAATTTTGTAAATCAATAAAGGTCACGACATCAAGTTATGGATGCAGTTGCAGTAAAGCCCAGCGATAGTAAACCTAGTGATATCCTGAGGCAAGCCGATACCGAAAAACTAGCGCGGATTCGCCACACTTGCTCCCACGTCATGGCAATGGCAGTTCAAAAGTTATATCCCGATGCTAAGGTGACTATCGGCCCTGCAACTGAGAATGGCTTTTATTATGACTTCGATCGCAAAGAGCATTTTACGCCTAGTGATCTCAAGGCGATCGCCAAGGAAATGAAGCGGATCATCAAGTGGAATCAACCTCTTGTGCGTCAGGAATTGCCTCGCCCTGAAATGCTTGCGGAAATCGAAAAACTCAATGAGCCTTACAAAATTGAGCTATTAGCCGCGATTCCTGAAGGGCAAAATATTAGCCGCTATTTCATTGGTGATCCAGAAAAATTTGAAAAACAACCTTGGTGGGACTTATGCGCGGGACCTCATCTCGGCAGTACTAGCGAAATTCATGCTGATGCTTTTGCGTTGGAGAGCATTGCAGGAGCTTACTGGCGCGGCGATGAAAAGAATCCGATGTTGCAACGGATTTACGGCACGGCATGGGAAAACCCCGAACAACTTCAGGCATATCACGCCATGCTCGAAGAAGCGAAACGCCGCGATCACCGCACCATCGGTAAAGATTTACAACTATTCAGCATTCAAGAAGATGCTGGTGGTGGTTTGGTGTTCTGGCATCCTAAGGGCGCGATTATTCGCAACACCATCGAAACCTTTTGGAAAGAAACCCACGCTCAAAATGGCTATGAGGCTGTCACCACACCCCACATGGCAAATTTGGATTTGTGGAAGATCTCTGGACATAACGACTTCTATCGCGAAAGTATGTTTCAGCCGATGGAAGTGGAACATCAGGTTTATCAGCTAAAGCCGATGAACTGCCCTTTCCATGTATTGATTTATAAAGATACGCTCCATTCCTATAAGGAATTCCCGATTCGCTATGCTGAGCTTGGTACGGTCTATCGTTATGAGCGCTCTGGAACCATGCATGGTTTGATGCGGGTGCGCGGCTTTACCCAAGATGATGCTCACATTTTCTGTACGGAAGAACAAATTGAATCGGAAATTCTTGGTGTTCTCAATCTTGCCGAATTGATTCTCTCTACTTTTGGTTTTGAGAACTACGAAATCAATCTTTCCACTCGTCCCGAAAAATATGTTGGTTCCGATGCCATCTGGGAAAAATCTACTGAGGCATTAAAACAAGCGCTCAATCACAAGGACTGGAACTATGTAATCGATGAAGGCGGTGGTGCTTTCTATGGACCAAAGATTGATATTAAGATCGAAGATGCGATCGGTCGGCGTTGGCAATGTTCGACGATTCAGTTAGATTTCAATCTACCCGATCGCTTCAAGATGGAGTACGTCGGTGAGGATGGCGTGCGTCATCAACCGATTATGATTCACCGTGCTTTGTTTGGTTCCGTTGAACGTTTCATCGGCGTGTTGATTGAGAACTATGCAGGGGACTTTCCACTTTGGTTAGCGCCTGTACAAATTAAATTGATTTCTGTATCCGATGGTCAAATCGAATATGCTGAACAGGTTGAGGCGAAGCTAAAAGCTACAGGTATCCGCGTCCAACTAGACCGTAGCGGCGATCGCATGGCTAAGCAAATTCGCAAAGCTGAACTTGAGAAAGTGCCTGTAATGGCAGTCATCGGGGCAAAGGAAGTCGAAGCAGGAACTTTGAGCATCCGCAGTCGCAAACATGGCGATCTTGGTGCTATTTCTGTCGATGAAACCATTAGTAAACTGCAACAGGTGATTAGCGATCGCACTTGGTTCTAAGTTGGTTGTTGGTTATAGATTTTACCCCTCCCTAGCCCTACCCTTTCAAGGGGAGAGAACAATAAAGAGTATTACCTCCCCCCTTTCAATGGGGGACTGAGGGGGGTAAATTCACGTTGTATCAAACTTCTCAAAAAGTGGCTTATACCCCTTTTTCAACATTATTAAAACTTGAACTTCTGACGAAATGACGAAACCTTTATTGATTGTTGGTAGTGACACTGGCGTGGGAAAGACAGTTTTAACTGCTGCTCTCGCGGCTTATTGGTTAACCTATCGCGATCGCAATTCATCCCGAAATGTCCCTAGTACATCCTTAGGAATTTATAAGCCTTTGCAATCGGGAGAAGGCGATCGCGAATTTTATAATCAAACTTTTTCCCTATCGCAAACCCTTGCGGAGATTACACCATTATATTTTGAAACTCCAGTCGCTCCTGCGATCGCTTCTTATAAGGAAGGGAAAGCGATCGATTTAGGATTAATTTGGCAGCAGTTCCAGAAATTGCAACAACAAAAGGAATGCTTGCTAGTTGAAGCAATGGGGGGCTTAGGTTCACCGATTACCGATGAATATATTGTGGCGGATTTGGCGCGAGATTGGCATCTTGATACGATCTTAGTTGTGCCTGTGCGGTTGGGCGCAATTTCTCAGGCGATCGCTAATGTGGCTTTAGCGACTTTGCAAAAAGTGAAGTTGCGCGGAATTGTCCTGAGTTGCTCACAAATCTATACAGAAGCAGAAATTGAGCAGCTTGCACCGCCCCAAATGATTTCCAGTCTCGCCTCGATTCCTGTATTGGGAATCCTGCCCTATATTGAGAATCTGAGTGATATTTCTCAACTTGCTCGTGCTGCTTCCGATTTAGATATAGAAAGAATTCTAGTTTAGTTCTTATATAAACCTCACGGAAACTCTGGGTTTATATGTTCCCAATATTGTCCAGAGTGTAGCAACTCAAGCGATTAGCCCTGAGATTGCTGAACTGACAGGTTTGCAGTTATTAATTCCCCTTGTGCTGGGCTCAGTAGCAGGACATATGGCATATAGCGGTTATTTCATCGGTTTGAGCGTGATGAAGCCTTCGCTCCGTTGGCAAATTCTTACGATTGGCTATCTCAGTTCTGCTTTGCTTCATGCCCTATGGAATACCAGTGCCTTGGTGAGTTTTTGGCTATTGGCGATCGTTGGTGGTGTTTCCTATGCCTTTTTGGTTGCGGCAATTCTCAAAGCTCATAGTTTTTCTTCTAAGGCGAATCTATAGTCGATATTGACGATAGACATCACTGGCAGCGCGATGTAAGAGTGAATGTCGATAAACTAGCGATCGCATGTCTTCGCAATAACCACCACCGATCACACAAGCAACAGGGAAACCTTGAGAAATACAGGTACTCAAAACCTGCATATCGCGGCGATATAGCCCTGAGTCGGTAAGTGCTAATTTGCCCAAGCGATCGCCTATGTGCGGATCAACACCTGCATCATAGAGAACTAGATCGGGCTGAACTTCGCTGAGTAAATCGGGTAAATGATTGGCAAGGGTTCGTAAATAAGCATCATCTTCCATCCCTTCTGGTAAGGGAACATCGCGATCACTAATTTGTTTAATAGAAGGGAAGTTAATCTGGCAATGCATGGAAAAAGTGAAGACATTCGGTTCATCCTGAAAAATCAGTGCCGTACCATCACCTTGATGCACATCTAAATCGACAATTAATATCTTCTTAACTAGCCCCTCATTGAGCAATACGCGCGAGGCGATCGCTAAATCGTTAAAGATACAAAATCCTGAACCATAATTCGCAAATGCGTGGTGAGTTCCCCCTGCGGTATTGCAGGCTAAACCATGTGCTAATGCTAATCTCGCTGTTAATAATGTGCCACCAACTGCAATCCTCGTCCGATAGGCAAGTTCATAACTCCAAGGTAAACCGATGCGTCGTTGGGCTTTGTGGTCGAGGGTTCCTTGCCAGTATGCCTCGACATATTGGCGATCGTGGACTAAGGCGATGAGATCTAGTTCTGGTAATTCTGGTCGAAAAAATTGCTCTGGTCTGGCTACTCTATCCGCGATTAACATCTCATACAATAAGCGAAATTTTTCCATCGGAAAACGATGAGTATTCGCGATCGCTGCGACGTAATTAGGATGATAGATGAGGGGTAAATCCACTAAATTTGCTTACTAATACAGCACTTGGAACATTCTTAAAAACTAAACAAACTCCAATTCAAGGATGATATGTAACGGTATCTGATGAGGCAAAGAATACTTCGTAAGGGGTACGATAGTCAAGAGATTTTCTTGGTCTGTGGTTGATCAAATTCACCACTTTTTGAAAGTTATCTTCTTTCACGATTTTGAAATTCGTACTTTTGGGATAGAATTCTCTAATCAATCCATTCGTGTGCTCATTCAATCCTCGTTCCCATGAATGATATGGAGTTGCAAAGAAAGTCTCTATTTGCAAACTTTCAGATAGCTTCTTGTGTTCACAGAATTCTCAGCCATTATCCAAGGTCATTGTCTTTCGGAATGTTGACTTCACAGGCTCAAATAGCTTAGAAAGGTTACCAAATATTATAAAATTATCGTTATAAATTCCATTGCCCGCAACAATTAAAGAAGTCAGCGCAATTGCTAACACCTTCCCAAATACCGTCAATCTGATCGAGTCAGCCTTTAGCTTCTCCGCTACCGAAGCCCAAACTCCAAAACATAACATTCTCCATCTCGATACCTATGCCCAGTTCAATGGCAATCCCAATACTTCATTTATCTATTGTGGCAATGTCGATACCGTCAGTCTCAGCAACATCAAAGTTTAGAAGATGAGCAACATTTGCCATAAATTAGGGATCTGCGATTTAATAAAGAACCAGATTTTTTGTGGTGCGTCTTTTCCTCATTTTGCCTCATCATAAAAAAACGTTCTCCATTATTACGGCAAGTCCCTAATTAAGTGCTAGAAATATCCCTGAATTTTTTACAGTTAAATTTTATAATCCTAATTTTTGCCACGACTCTTGATCGCTTAATTGGTGATCCTATTAATTGGCTTCACCCTGTGCAGGTAATAGGCTGGGCGATTACCCAATTTACTAATTTAGTAATTATTAAAGATCATGACACCAATCAACGACTTCCGCGATTTTCACCGTTAACAATGAAAATATTAGGAACGCTTTTAGGCAGTAGCATTATTTTAGGGAGTGGGGCAATAGGTTGGCTGACGGCGATCGCGGCAGCAAAAATTCATCCTCTATTAGCGATCGCAATTTCTAGCATTTTACTAGCTGCCTGTTTTGCTGGGCGCAGCTTAGAAGATGCCGCCAAATCTGTCTTAGCAGTTTTGCAAACAGGAAATATCGAACAAGCGAGACAGGAACTAAGTCGTTATGTAGGGCGTGATACCGATGACTTGTCAGAACTAGAAATTTTACGCGCTGTACTGGAAACTGTTACTGAAAATGCGATCGACGCAGTGACATCGCCCTTGTTTTGTGCGTTGATTGGTTCCTTTGCGTTCCCCTATGGTGGCGTTGCTCTGGCGATCGCCTACAAAGCATCTAGTACCCTTGACTCAATGGTGGGATATCGAGAATCTCCCTATGGTGATTTAGGCTGGTTTAGCGCCAAAACCGATGATGTGCTAACTTGGCTGCCCTGTCGCCTCACGGTAATCACCTTAGCCATAGTCTCAGGTAAGCCCATTTATGTCTGGGAAATCTGCCAACGTGATGCAATTCAAGATCCTAGCCCCAATTCAGGCTGGAGCGAATGCGTTTATGCGGCAATTTTACAAGTGCAAGTGGGGGGAGAAAATCGCTATCGAGGCGTGATTAAACACAAGCCGTTGCTGGGAGATGATATTGATGCGATCGCTGCACCCAAAATTCATAAAGCACTTGCATTAACTTACAGTTGCTTTTTGATTTGGCTTGTTATGGCTACAGCACTTTACACTTTTTTTACAATCTAGGCACTTTTAAAAAAACGAATAATTTCGCGCATATGTTCTAAAAATAGAGCGATCACCGATATCACATGTAGGCCTGGAGTTAAACCTAGCGATCTCGTTTGCAGCGATCGGACATAGGGTAATTGTTGTTCATCGATATTGATGCCGCGAACTTGCGAAATTGTAGCTTGATTTAGAACAGCTTTGGACTGGAACTAGAGATTCAAAGGCACAGTAACAATGATGATTAGCCTTACAAAAATGCTTGCCCCAATTACCCAATCAATAAAATTGCCAAAGGGTAAATTTAACCATTGAGTCAGACCAAATCCTGCCAAAAATATCAGTAGTAAAGCGCCAAGCCAACTAATAAATTTACTCATAGGGATTTATCTCATTTTTTAAATAATCACAAGCATTAAGGGACTTGCAAGAAAATAAGATGCCAATCCAGATTTTCTGAATCATAGGGGCGGCTCCGCCGCCCCCATGATTCTGGTTTTATATTTGGTACTTTATTAAATCGCAAGTCCCGTACCTTACTTATATCCAAACTTATATCCAAAAAAATAGGAGATGCTAGGCATCTCCTTGTAAAAACAAAAAAAAGAGGCACGTCGTGCCTCTTTTTTTTTAATTAGGTAACTTTTTAGGGAATTGAGTAGCTTCTACATTAAGCGACACTGTTTGACCATTACGTTTAACTTCCACACGGATCTTGTCACCAACTGCACGATCTTCTACTAACTGAGTAACTTGATCGGCTGTTAGCACCTCTTTATCTTCAAACTTCACAATTACATCACCGCGCTTAGCTCCTGCTTTTGCAGCTGGAGAATCATCAACTACTCTAGTAATCAATACACCTTTGTCTTCAGAAATCTGAATACCTAATTCAGAATCTTGATTGACTTGTTTTTTCACATTAGGATCGACCGTCACCATTTGGATACCCAAATAAGCGCGGCTCACCTTGCCACTTTGGATCAATTGCTTAGCAATGCGTTGGGCAGTTTCGATCGGAATTGCAAAACCTAATCCCTGTGCGCCTTGGATAATGGCAGTATTGACTCCAATGACTTCACCATTCTGATTTAGTAAAGGCCCGCCAGAATTTCCGGGGTTAATCGCCGCATCAGTTTGAATGAAGCTAACGCGCTTATCTACGCCAATTTGTCCACTCTTGCGCCCGATCGCACTAATGATTCCCGCAGTGACCGTATTGTCTAAACCAAGGGGATTACCGATTGCGATCGCCCAATCGCCGGGTTGTAAATTAGCAGAAGTTCCGAGGCTAACGGTAGGTAGATTGTCTGATTTAACTTGGATTACAGCAATATCAGTTAGTTCATCGCTACCAATTACTTTGCCTTCAATTTGACGACCATCCTTGAGTATGACAGTTACTTTATCGGCTCCACTAACAACGTGAGCATTGGTGATGATATCGCCTTCTTTATTGATGATAAAACCTGAGCCAGTACCACGCTCAACTCGTTCCTTTGGCATACGGCGCAATTGATCGCCAAAGAACTGACGCAACATCGGATCTTCTAAAAATGCGTCAGGAATTTGTTGGTTATTTGCAACAGTTCGTGATGCATTAATTCTGACCACTGCGGGACCTGTACGATTCACAGCATCGACAACATAATTGCGAGGTACAAGGATAGATTTGTTTTTGTCACTATCTTGGGCGATCGCTGGTGAGGCAGATACAACTTGTGGCAGCGGTGTAACTGCTGTCATATTTGGTGATCGCACTCCAGACACAACTGCCCATGCACCTAAAATCACACCCAGCAGCAGCATTGAAGCATAAATCAAAGGTTGCTTGTAACGAGATTTTTTATTAGAGTCTCTCATAGCTATTTCCGCGACCAATAGTATTTAAATTCTACAAAATTTTTTTGATGATTTAACTCTTTAGCTTTAGACGGAAAACCGTCAATAAAAGATCAATCAAGCGTGCCAAGCACAATTTTTTACTTAGTTCTTTGTATTCATTGACTTTGGTAATGGTAATAATGGCTCTTCCATCGCAATTATTACTGGCTCCTCAGCAACTGGGGCAGGAGATTTCACACTATTGGCAACAGGGCTAAATTTGGGGGATGAATTGAACGTGAATAATGAACCAAATACACCAACTACAGCCACGACAGATATACCAATACCCGCTAGTTTCCATTTGCGTCGCTGCGATCGCTTGTCAATTTCTGCAAAGACGCGATCAATCATCACTTCAGTTTCTTTCTTTGCCGATGAATTAGCTACTACAGGTACTGGCAAATCAATTAATGATTGTCTCAGTTTAGTTTGTTGCTGATAAAGGCGGCGAAAATCAATATCATCGGACAACCATTGTTCGACTAATTGCTCTTCTGTCTCGGTTACTTCACAATCTATATAAGCACTGAGTAACTCAAAGCGCTCATCTGGAGTAGTCATAAAATTATTAGAAATTTGGTTAGCACTCATAACTTAAATACACCCCCTGTTACATATTCGACAAATAGGGTTGTAATTGCGCTTGTAGTTTCAATCTTGCTCTAGCTATACGTGATTTTACTGTGCCAAGCGATACACCTGTTAGTTCAGATATTTCTTCATAGGATAAGCCTTGAATTTCCCTAAGCACGATAGTTTCGCGGAAACTGGAAGGCAAATCAGCTATGGATTTGCGGAGTTGTTCGTAAAACTCCTGAGTAGACATGTTATCAAGGGGGCTAGGGTCTGAGCTAGGCAAGTCCCAAGACATCTCATCACCATCGCCAGACATAAATGGTGCATCGAGGGAAACAGAGTTCCCTACCCTTTTACGTTTGCGTAACTCGTCATAAAACAAGTTAGTAGCAATACGACTCAGCCAACCGCGAAATTTTTCCGGTTCTTGCAAACGCTTGATATTTTTATAAACACGCAGCCACACCTCTTGAGCGAGGTCAGCACGATCTTGCCAGTCGGGCGCAAGCTTAAACAATACCTGATCGACATAGGATTGATTACGTCGCATAAGTTCTGCAAACGCAGTCCTCTTAGGTTGCGCTTCCTGCTGGCACAGTTGTACCAATTCAAAGATGGGGAGCTTATCAACGGACACGGAGTTGAAGGGCGTGTACCCTTCGATGCTGGTTGACCAAGATAGGCTGTAACTCATCAATCGCTCCTACTGGACTTTAATCAGCATTAGACTTCCCAGAATTTAGATAATCTGTATTTCTATGCTCAAGTGTCAGGACGAAGTAAGAGAAAAGTTTGTTCCTATCAAAATAAAGCTTATCTGGATTATAAAGATTAGGGCAATTATTCTAATCTTTATAAATATAAACAGAAAGATATTTCAAGAGGGATAATAGCAGTTAGTTTGTGTTTTTTTGATAATTCATAGATTTCCTTAGATTTTTTACTTAATTCTTTTACTTAAATTTACTTATGCAGCGATCGCAGTGGATATCAGTACTAACAGGCGTTATCGCCGTGATTTTAGGCTTGGGCTATTTGATTTTGGTGCAGATACTAGATTGGCGTGGCGGTGAGATGTTACCTGCTCCCATCGATTTATCCTCTCTTTTTTAAGGTTTGTCGGTACTTAGCATAGACAACGGGCTTAAGCCCCTTGTTCGCCATAGGTTGCAAAATCATGAAACTAACCAGAAAAGGTCATTATGGTGTGAAGGCGATGCTCGATTTGGTGGTTTGGGCAAAGCGTAAGCCTGCATCTGTTAGAGAAATTAGCGATCGCCAATCAATCCCTGCTCCATATTTAGAAAAAATTTTAATAGCACTGCGCCAAGCTGATCTAGTCGAGTCAGTGCGGGGCGTGCAGGGCGGCTATAAATTGAAGCGATCGCCCAAAGATATCTCTCTTGGCGAAATTCTATCTGCCGTCGGTGAAGATACGCATCCCTTACCCAGATTAAAGCCACAGGAAAAACTAGCCTCCGACTGGGTCACATTTGCCCTCTGGCAAAGACTGGATCGCAAGCTTAAGGATGCTCTCTATGAAATTTGTTTAGAAGATTTATATTACGATGCCCGCAGTTGGCAAGCCTCTCAAGGGCAAAGCGCTGGATTTATAGTTTAGAGAGGGGCGCGAAACTCCCCCTCTCTAAACCTTTAAGCAGATTTAGAGCGAATTTGGCGCATGAGGTTAGCCATTTCGATCGCACCCATGCCAAACTCCCAACCCTTATTGCTCTTGATACCAGCACGTTCGAGAGCTTGCTGCATCGTGTCAGTAGTTAACACACCAAAAATAATTGGCACACCAGTCTGAACAGAAGCGGCGGCAACACCTTTAGAAACTTCACTAGATACATAGTCAAAGTGAGGTGTATCGCCACGAATGACAGCACCTAAGCAAATAATCGCATCATAGCGTCCTGAAACGGCTAATTCTTTGGCGACTAACGAAATTTCCAGACTGCCCGGAACCCATGCATAGTCAACTTGGCTCCCATTCTCTGAGACATCAACGCCATGGCGTAATAATGAATCTTGACATCCTTGGAGGAGCTTACCAACGATCAGGTCATTAAACCGAGCAACCACGATCGCAAAATGCAAACTATCAGTATTGGTAAAACTACCTTCAAAAACTGCCATAGAGTTAAATTAAGTCAAAAAATAAAAAGTTAAGGATTTGATGGAGTGCTAAGTACTCCATCAAATATTGATTAAGCTACAAAAGAATTTAAAATGCCAATGACGATAACAAAAGCTACCCAAATTAGAGAGCCAAGAAACAAGAGGGGCTTAGTTTGATTCCAAGAGCTAGGAGATGCGTAAGCAACAGGTACGCCAACTACTAAAACGAAGGAAAACAACACAAATGCAGCTAATAAAAGCTGAAATAAAATAGTCATCTTTTTAACTCCAAGTACTAAAACAAAATACAAAAATAAATCCTTTACACCAAATTAGCAGAAAATGCGTCTCTCTTAAGGGTCGAAGCAAATAGGGCTATGCCCTATTTGCCCTATAAAGCTCCTGCGGCAGTGCGATCGAGAACGCCTTCAGATAGGTGGGTGGTGATATTGCAAGACTGTAGAACTGGTTTATCTTGTACACCTTGAGGATAGTCAATTACACTCACGCCACCATTACCTTGCTTGAACACCCAGAATTGCTCTGGTGTAAAGCCAAATAATAAAGAAAGAATAGCCTTGTTGACGGCATCATGGGCGACAACTAAGGCTGTTTCACCTGCGGGAACTGACTGGACAATTTTTTGCCAAACTACCGCGACACGATCCCATACCTGTTGTAAATTCTCGCCTTCAGGCATTTGCACAGTTTCTGGTTGTGCCTGCCAGAGGGCTAGCTGACCTGCAAATTCGGCTTCGATTTCATGCTCAAATTTACCTTCCCAACGACCGTGGGAAATTTCTTTGAGCTCATCAAATAGCTCAAGATTGATATTGGGATGCTTGCTTAAAATTTCTAGCGCAGTATCTTTGGGGCGGAGCATAGGACTGCTGAAAGCCTTGTCGATTTTGATTGTGGCAAGAAACTCACTGGCGCGTCTTGCCTGAGCATGACCATTGTTATTTAAAGGAACATCAATTTGTCCTTGGAAGCGCTTTTGGCGATTCCACTCGGTTTCACCGTGACGCACTAGCAACAGACGGGAACCATTGTGGTTTTTCTTGATGGGCGGCAGTGGTGATCCATGAATATCTTCAAGATGGCTTGCAAGGTTGAGAGATTCTAATTGCACACCATCGCTAATACTTGCACCTTGAAAATTCAGAACGCTAATGGCGCAATTTACTTGGTTAATATTGTGATACAGGCTAATGGGAATACCGATCGCTGTGCAAATTAGTGTCCGATTAATACCACTATGCCCCACTAGCAAAATGGTTTTACCTTCATGCTTAGGTAAAATTTCTGCCCATAGAGCCTTAGCTTGCTCGAAGAGGTCAAGAATAGGGTAGCGATCGCCTAGTTGAAATTTTTCTGGCTCATTTTGCCAAAGATGATATTTTTCAGAAAATTGCTCTTTGATATCTTTAGTAATCATTGATTCCCACTCGGCGAGGTCAATTTCGAGCAATCCCTCAGTGGTATTTAACGTCGGCGGCTGAAAATTTTCAGATAAAACAATCTGAGCGGTATGCTGAGCACGAACTAGGGGACTAGCATAAGCAACATCGATGCTTAAATTTGCTAGAGCTTTTCCTGCTAACTTAGCTTGCTGCTTACCTTTGTCGGTCAAAACAGACTGTAATTCTGGGCGATCGTAATTGCCCCGTCCTTGGATTTTGCTCAGGATATTGAAATTACTTTCGCCGTGACGGACGATAACTACTCGCGTACTCAGAACCTTATCCTCATTTTCACTTAAATTTTGGATATAGGACTACTCCACATATCCAACACAACTATGTAATATTAAAACACTATTAAGAAATAGTAACGCTCAATACTGCGCTATAATACTAGTATAGGCTTAAGATAGCTGCTAGCTAAAGTGCATCTAGCTGTTAGTTAAGCGCTAAAGCTTACCTACCATAATCATAAACTTGAATCATCAAGTACGCTGTTTTACCTATAGGCTGAATGCTATAGGCAAATAGTGTAAGCACCTTCTAGATAGTTTAATAAAAGTCAGTCTAAGAAATAACCTTAGCTTTTAACGAAACCCCACCAGACTTTCCAACAACTATATTCATATTGCATTGCCATAAGTATTGCCATGCGTATTGCTCAATCAGGTTGCTGATGATAAGCAAAGCTTAGATTCGGTCATCTGCAAGATTTTTAAAATTTAGTTTTTACATAAAGTAATAGTAAAACCTACCTATTTTGTATAGAAACTAGTTGATTTAAAAACTGAGAGCACCATAGTTTTTGGTATCTAAACCATTCCGAATAAATCAACATGTCTCAACTATCGTGATCTCAGAGCAGACAAATCACCCAATACAAGCTTCGGTACATAAGCTAAGTATTAGGGTTACGATATGGGCAATTTGCAATCGAAATTTTTCTTGTTTTCGTTATTGGTAAGTTCTGTGTTAAAGCCCCCTATGACTCTTTGAGGCTTTTGATCAGGGGTCTGGGAATATTTTTCCAAACATTTTTTTAAAGTTTGTGTAAAAAAATATTTTTCAGATAAGTTCTTAGACTGGCTCTTTTGAATCGAAGAAATTCTGAGGAAATTGAATGCCAAAGCAAATAATTATTGCCGAGCAGTATCGAATTGCTGCCGTATTTAGTGAAGATCAAATTGAAGAAATTGTTGTTGCCGCAGGAACTCACCAAGTTGGGGATGTTTATTTAGGCGTTGTTGAAAATGTTTTAACCAGTATTGATGCTGCCTTTGTAAATATTGGCGATGGCGATCGCAATGGGTTTATTCACATTACTGACCTTGGCCCCTTAAAAATGCGGCGATCATCTGGCTCGATCAGCGATCTGGTCGTACCGCAGCAGCGCGTGTTGGTGCAGGTAATGAAGGAGCCAACGGGTAATAAAGGTCCCCGGTTGACGGGAAATATTTCGTTGCCTGGTCGTTATGTGGTGCTACTGCCCTTTGGTCGCGGAGTTAACCTATCCCGACGCATTCGCAGTGAAGCCGAGCGTAATCGTCTGCGGGCGCTGGCGATTTTGGTTAAGCCTGCGGGCATGGGCATCTTGGTGCGGACTGAGGCGGATGGTATGTCTGAGGAGCAGATTATTGAGGATCTCGATAATTTGCAGCGTCAGTGGGAAGGCATTCAGCAAGATGTGGCAACTACTCGCCAGCCAACTTTGCTCGATCGCGAACGGGATTTTGTGCAACGGGTGTTGCGTGACCTCTATAGCAATGAAGTTAATCGGATCGTTACCGATACTAGCGATGGTTTACGCCGCATTAAACAGCATTTATTGGGTTGGGGTGATGGCAAAATTCCTAGTGGACTGCTCCTCGATCATCACCGTGAACGCACTCCGATTTTGGAATATTTCCGTGTCAATGCAGGCATTCGCGAGGCGTTGAAGCCCCGTGTTGATCTGCCTAGTGGCGGCTATATCATCATTGAGCCAACCGAAGCATTAACTGTCATTGACGTTAACTCTGGCTCCTTTACGAAGTCCCAAACCTCCCGCGAGACTGTTTTGTGGACAAACTGCGAGGCGGCTGTAGAGATTGCTCGGCAAATTCGCTTACGCAATATTGCAGGTGTGATCGTGGTGGACTTCATCGATATGGACACGCGCCGCGACCAATTGCAACTGTTGGAATATTTTAATAAGGCTTTGCGATCAGACAAGTCTCGTCCGCAAATCGCGCAACTCACGGAGCTAGGTCTAGTGGAGCTAACCCGTAAGCGCCAAGGTCAGAGCATTTATGAATTATTTGGTCGTCCTTGCTCAACTTGCGGCGGTTTAGGCCATTTGATGCACTTACCAGGGGAAGCTGCGGGACAGCCTGTGGACGCAACCTCACGGACTTGGGAATCTAAACAGTCCAACCAACTCGACTTTACCTCTGAATATGAGGATGGTGATTCGGATTTGGGTGGTGGACTGGAGCCAAATTTAGTCAATCATCCAAGCTATCAAGAACGTGGCAATTTACGGAGGCGTAGCAAACGCACTTTGCTCAAGGATTCGCCTCGCGAGTCGCGTGAGCCAGAAAAAATTACACCTGTGGATGTGCGAACACGTGTTGAGGCACGCTTTGAACCGCGTGTTGAACCGCGTGTTGAGGCTCGCTTTGAGCCTGACACCACAGAGAGAGCTGTGGAAAGATCTGTTCCCGCTAAAATTTTCTTGCCGAGCATTGCGCCCACTACGCCGATCGCTGAAACCATTGAAGAACTAGCCGAGGTAGTTGAGGCTGCCCCGATTGCCATTGCAGAAAATGTTCCTGAACGTCCTAACAAGCGTGAATTACGAACTAAAGTGATTGAGCCACCAGAGCTAATTGTGGTGGAAATGACGGAAGAAGAGCAAGATGTATACTCGCTAATTGGCGTTTCACCCTTGGTATTAGCCGACCGTGAAGTCAAAGATCCTCGCAACGTAATTGTCACTGTAGCTTTGCCTGGACAAGCTCCTAAGGTCGCTAACTCGATTAATCCTAGTCCTGAAGTAGACTTGGCAAGTCTTGAAGATGATATCGCTACGCCAGAAATGCCAGAAACAATATCTGAAATTTTTGAGCCTAATTCACTAGAGCAAAAAACTGTAATTGTTTCTACTAACAACAATGGGATTGCTAATCCTAATGGAGTGATTTTAAAAGTCAATCGAGCACAACCAATTGAAGTCAGTAATCCTGAAATAAATGCAGATTCAAAAACTGATTTTTTAGATAATTCCAAAGAATTTGTGCCAATTCAATCACCCGAAGCCTCACGCCGCAAACGTTCTTCAGCTTCGCAATCTTAAACAAACAAAAGGGACGCAATGCGTCCCTTTTGTTTTAAGAAACTAGATCAATTTCTAGTTTCTTGAGATTAATCGCATAGAGTTTATCGGAAAAATAGGTTTAAAACCCCGTGCTTCTAGCACGGCTTTATATTAACAAGCCATATCTTATGTTGGAATATACTATATCAATACTACGGACAAATTGGGGCAGAGATGGAGCCGTAGTTACAAAGTTTGTGGAAATTAGGGTGTAATTTAATTGAAGTAAGGTCTAAATCTAACAGGGAAATAAAGCGTTCAAGGAGATGGCGATTGAAAGCTGAGCGTTTA
>CALRWX020000016.1:0-51415 GCA_943371975.1 Pseudanabaena sp. UWO311
GTTATAAACGCTCAGCTTTCAATCGCCATCTCCTTGAACGCTTTATTTCCCTGTTAGATTTAGACCTTACTTCAATTAAATTACACCCTAATTTCCACAAACTTTGTAACTACGGCTCCATCTCTGCCCCAATTTGTCCGTAGTATTGCCATTTGTCAGTTGAAGCTGAGATTGATGACGATGCGCGTCAAGTTGCTGATTTAGCCCAACAAATTGCCTCTCAATGGATTGTCGTAGATGGCTATCAATTTGGGAAAGAATATCAAAAAGCAATCAAAGAATTGGGGCTGAAACTGCTATTTTTGGATGATTATGGTCATGCTAGTTATTATTATGCGGACTTAGTTTTAAATCAAAATATTTGTGCTTGTGAGGCTTTATACCAAAATCGAGAAGACTATACGCAATTACTGTTAGGAACGCAGTATGTCTTACTAAGGCGCGAGTTTTGGCAGTGGCAAAATTGGCAACGAGTAATTAATGCTAATGTCTATAAAATATTAGTCACTCTCGGTGGCGGCGATCCTGATAATGTAACCATGAAGGTGATCCAATCTTTACAAGTTTTTGGAGATCAGCTCGGAGATCATAATTTAGAAGTGATTGTAGTGATTGGTGGTAGTAATCTGCACTACGAGAAATTGCAAGAACAAGTCACAGAATCAGATTTGACAATTTCTCTGCAAGGCAATGTTAGCAATATGCCTGAGTTGATGGCTTGGGCGGATTTAGCGATCGCCGCAGGTGGTTCGACTAACTGGGAATTGGCTTTTATGGGCTTGCCGAGCATTGTGATTACTATTGCTGATAATCAAAAAGCGATCGCTGCTGAGCTAGATCGTCAGGGTGTAATCGTCAATCTGGGTTGGCATCAGGATGTGACTATTGAGCAGATTAGTTTTGTACTGCGGGAGTTGATCAGCGATCGCCCCAAACGCGAAACCATGAGTCAAAAAGGACGAGAATTAGTCGATGGTAACGGAGCAAAGCGCGTTATCTCAAAAATAAACAGTATGTCAGCCTAGTTTTGTCGGGTTTTATGGAGTCTAAACGATGACAACTTCCCTCACATATTCACTTACAGAAGATGCTTTGACCCTAGTGCGACTTGGTTCTCATAGTGAGCTTTCCCTCTGAAGCCCCAAGAACCTAGCAATAAGCAATTCTTGAAATATGTTAAATTGATGGCAGATTGGTTTCTCAGGAATTACCACCATGACGACCTCACCAATACACACAGCCCCTAAAATTGACTACCCAGATAGTGACGGGCAACCAATGGCAGATAATACACAACAATTTCGTTGGATCGTTCTTATCAAAGAAAACCTAGAGCTACTCTTTGCAAACGATAGTAAGGTTTTTGTGGCGGGTGATTTGTTGTGGTATCCAGTGGAAGGGAGTCCCGAAATTCGTGTCGCGCCTGATGTGATGGTGGCTTTTGATCGTCCCAAAGGCGATCGCGGCTCCTATAAACAATGGCTAGAGGGCAACATTGCTCCACAGGTTGTGTTTGAAATTCTCTCACCAGGTAATCGCCTCAAAGAGATGACCAAAAAGCTACAATTTTACGATCGCCACGGGGTTGAAGAATATTACATCTATGATCCTGAGAGTAATGATTTACATGGTTTGTATCGGCAAGACAAACGACTCAATATCATTGAGGATATTAACAACTGGACAAGTCCCCGATTACAAATTAGGTTTACGTTAACCGAAGAAACTCTGGAGATATATCGTCCTGACGGTCAAAAATTTTTGACAACCCTTGAGTTAAGGCGGCGATTTGAGCAAGAGCATCAACGAGCAGAGCAAGAGCGTCAACGTGCGGAGCAAGAATACCAACGCGCTGAAAAATTATTGGCTCAGTTAAAGGCTTTGGGTATTGAACCAAATTAGCTATTTTTATTGACTATTTTTTAAGAACTAATATAGGTTTAGTCATGACTGTCGCCATCAGATCTGCAAAAATCAATGACACAAACTGCACTATTCAAGGTGTTAGTTGGTTGCAGTTTGAAAGTATAGAAGCCGCCTTTTCTAGCGTTGAGGGCGTGAGATTTGTTTATTTGGATGGTGTGTTAGAAATTATGACACTGAGTCCTATGCATAAGGAAATTAAAAGTACAATTGGATTGCTATTAGAGGCATATCTACGACATTCTAAAATTCGCTTTTATAAGCGGGGAAGTGCAACTTTAGGGAATAGAGATTTGGGTGGACGTAAAGACCCTGATGAATCCTATAATTTTAATCTCAAAAAAGATATTCCCGATTTAGTTATAGAGGTAGTCTTAACCAGTGGCAATATTAATATCTTAGACTTGTATTTACGGCTCGGCATTCCTGAAGTGTGGTATTGGGAAGATGGAGTATTAAATGTTTATGGTTTAGTTAAAGACAAACAAGTTTATGAAAATGTCAAAGCAAGTCGATTTTTTCCTGATTTGAATTTAAATATTCTTGCAAAATATATCACTTACTACGATCAGTATGAGGCGATCGCTGAATTTATAAAACAGCTTCAGTAAATCACATCAATATTTAATAGAGAGGTTGCAACTATGTTAATTCAAGAAAAATCTTCAACCAAAACACTATATGACACGGATTATAACCTCTGGGTTCTAGAAACAGTAAAACAATTGGAAAAGAGAGAATTTAATGCTCTTGATTTGGAAAACTTAATTGAGGAGGTCTCTGATTTGAGTCGGCGAGACAAGAATAAGCTAAAAAGTCTTTTAAGAAATCTATGCGAACATTTGCTCAAATTAGCTTATTGGCAGACGGAATTTTCCAGAAATCAGTCCCACTGGAAAGGAGAGATCGTCAATTTTCGTAAACAAATTCAAGACCAGCTAGAAAATAGTCCTAGCCTTAAACCTTACTTACATCAAATCTTTGAAAAATGCTATCAAGATGGGAGAGAAATTGCTTCCACAAGATCGGCTCTTCCTCTCAGTACCTTCCCTGAAGAGCCGATCGCCAATCTTGAGCAAGTATTAGATGAAAATTGGTTTCCTGATGTTAATTAATTCTGAACCTAAAGAGGTAAACAGTATGGTCACTCAATTAGAAAAGAGATCTAAAAAATTGTATGATGTTGATTACAATCTTTGGGTACTGGAAACAGTTAAACAACTGGAAAATAGAGAGTTTAATGCTCTTGATTTAGATAATTTAATTGAGGAGGTTGCTGATTTGAGTCGGCGCGATAAACGAAAATTAGAAAGTTTACTGACTCGATTAATTGAGCATTTGCTAAAAATAAAATATTGGCAATCCGAGAAAGACCGTAATTTTGGACATTGGCAAGGTGAAGTGCGTACTTTTCGTAAGCAAATTAACAAGGAATTGAAAGCTAGTCCTAGTTTAAAGGTATATTGTCAGGAAATTTTTGAAGAATGTTATCATGATGCTAGAGAGATTGTCAGCGATAGATCGCAACTTCCTCTCACCACTTTTCCTAAAAAGCCGATCGCCAGTCTTGAGCAAGTATTAGACGAAAATTGGTTTCCTTGCAATTAGTAATTAATCACTATATAGGTTTTATGAAAATATTGTTACTTAGTCCTCACAGAGAGAACTTAATAAGATTTTTAGAATTGGATGGAAATGAAGTTATAAACACCGAAGAAAAGATTAGTTTAAGTTCTGAAGTTATTAAAGATATAGATTTTGTTATTAGTTATGGGTATCGACATATTTTGCAAGAAGATATACTTCAGCTATTTTCTAATAGGGTAATTAACATACATATATCATTTCTACCTTGGAATAGAGGAGCAGATCCCAACTTGTGGAGTTTTTTAGAAAACACACCGAAAGGAGTAAGCATTCATTATGTAAATTCTGGAATCGACACAGGTGATATTCTAGCTCAAGAAGAAATTTGTTTCGCTGAAGATGAAACGCTAAAAACAAGTTATTTTAAGTTAACTGAAACTGCTTCTAAATTATTAGAAAAACATTGGTATGAAATTAAAAATGCCAAAATAATTCCTTTCCCTCAAGTTCATAAGGGTTCATTTTATCGTCTTAAAGATCGCAAAAAATATGAACATCTATTGGACAAAGGTTGGGACATTTCTGTAAAAAAATTAATTGAAAAAGCTTTGCAATCTTGAGATCAATGAGATCAATTTGATATAGTCAATCATAAAAATAATTGAGATTCAGGAGCGGAGAATTGAGTCGAGCTATGTACCCTTTGCGATCACGGAGATGTCGAGCAATCATAATCAATTATTTAGCCCGTTGGCGAGGTGCTACGATTGGAGTCAAAGCAGCAGAAGCATTTATGCTAGGTAGACATTTAAGCTAATCTACTAAGCTAATCTACAAGTAGCGATCGCTCAACAAGGAGGCAATTATGGCTGAAACTGCATTACTTGACTTGGACAATTTGCCAGAAATTGAGATTCCCCCTACCCAAGATCAATTACCTTGCGATGATGGTATACCCATGGAAACTGCTCGTCATAAACTCCAGATGGATTTGCTCGTTAATCCTTTATCATCTTGGTTGGCAAACCGCGAGGCTTATGTAGCGGGTAATATGTTTGTTTACTTTAGTCCTAACCAAGTAAAAAATCATGATTTTCGCGGACCTGATGTATTTGTGGTGCTAGATGTACCGAGAGGAGAACGCAAAAGTTGGGTGACTTGGGAAGAAGGTAAAGGCCCTGATGTGGTAATCGAATTGCTATCTACAAGTACAGCCACATTTGATAAGCAGCAAAAAAAAGAGATTTATCAAAGACGATTGCGAGTACCAGAGTATTTTTGGTTCGATCCCTTCGATCCTCATGATTTTGCGGGTTTTTCTATTAAAGATCGTGGTTACGAGCCAATAATTCCCGATGAACAAGGAAGGCTAATTAGTCAGCAACTTGGTTTATCATTGGTGCATTGGTCTGGCTTGTATGCTGATACCACTACTACTTGGTTACGCTGGGCAACACTGGACGGAGCTTTATTACCTACCGATGCAGAGATTGCCAAACAAGCACAGCAACAAGCCGAACAAGCGCAGCAACGAGCCGAGCAAACAGAGTCTCTTTTAAAACAAGAGCGCCAGCTTACTCAAAAGTTATTAGCCCAACTACGCGCTCAAGGTATCAACCCTATTGAGTGATTTAACACGGAGAGTGATCGTGAAGACAATTGAAATCCAAGGCTGAAAAATTGGGAAAGAGTATCCACCTTTTGTAATTGCCGAGATGTCTGGCAATCACAATCAATCTCTAGAGAGAGCATTAGAAATTGTTGAAGCGGCAGCGCGATCAGGAGCGCATGGTTTAAAAATTCAGACCTATACAGCGGATACGATGACCCTTGATATTAGCGAGGGAGAATTTTTTATTAATGATCCGACCAGCCTTTGGGAAGGAAACTCTCTATACAAGCTTTATCAACAAGCCCATACCCCTTGGGAATGGCACAAACCCATATTTGATCGCTGCCAAGAACTAGGAATCATTGGTTTCAGTACGCCATTTGATGCTACTGCCGTCGATTTTCTTGAATCCTTAGATGTGCCTTGCTACAAAATCGCCTCCTTTGAAAATACGGATTTACCACTTATCCGTAAAGTTGCTAGTACAGGCAAACCTATGATCATTTCTACAGGAATGGCTACCCTCGCTGAATTAGATGAAACTGTCAGAACTGCTTGGGACTCAGGAAGTAAGGATATTATTTTGCTTAAATGTACAAGTACTTATCCTGCCACCCCAGAAAATACGAATATTTTGACGATTCCTCATTTACGAGAACTATTCGATACACAGGTAGGCTTATCTGACCATACTATGGGAATAGGTGTATCTGTAGCCAGTGTTGCTTTAGGTGCTACGGTAGTTGAAAAACATTTTACGTTAAATCGATCTGATGGTGGTGTAAATTGTGCGTTTTCGATGGAGCCAGAGGAAATGCAGAAACTAGTCATTGAAACTGAAAGAGCCTGGCAAGCATTAGGTAAGATAACTTATGGTGCTACTCGTGCTGAGCAAAAGTCTGAGGTTTTTAGAAGAAGTTTATACATTGCCAAGGATATGAAAGCAGGTGATGTATTGAATATCGATAATTTAAGATCGATTCGTCCAGGAAAAGGTTTGCCACCAAAGTATTATAATACAATACTTGGTAAGACGATTAACCAAGACGCTAAAGTAGGAACTCCTCTATCTTGGGATTTATTAGGTTAGTTAAGTAAATTTAGAAATATGTCTGACAGCATCATTAAAGTTGAAAATATCAGTAAAAAGTACATCATAGGTCATCAAAAAAAAGAAAATGTTAGTACTTTAAGAGATGTAATTTCTAACGGTGCTAAATCGTTATCACAAAAACTTTTTCACCCTCATCAAAATACTGTAGATGAAGGACATGAGGAGTTTTGGGCACTTAAAGATGTCTCATTTGAGGTAAAACAAGGCGATCGCGTTGGCATCATCGGACGCAACGGCGCAGGTAAATCCACATTATTAAAAATCCTCAGTCGCATCACCGAACCCACATCAGGGAAAATCTCGATCAAGGGTAGAGTTTCTAGCCTTCTAGAGGTTGGCACAGGATTCCACCCTGAGCTAACAGGCAGAGAGAATATTTTTCTCAACGGTGCAATTTTAGGAATGGATAAAGCCGAAATCAAAAGAAATTTTGATGAAATTGTTTCATTTGCTGAAGTAGAGAAATTTTTAGATACGCCAGTAAAGCATTATTCGTCAGGTATGTATGTACGACTAGCCTTTGCGGTGGCAGCACATCTAGAACCAGAAATTTTAATCGTTGATGAAGTGTTAGCCGTTGGAGATGCCCAATTCCAAAAAAAATGTTTGGGTAAAATGAAAGATGTTAGTGGAGAAGGGAGGACTGTACTATTCGTTAGCCATAGTATGCCCACAATTACTTCTCTTTGCTCAAATGTAATTTTGTTAGATAAGGGTCAAATCATGAAAAGAGGCAATGCCTCAGAAGTAATCATGCAGTACTACACAAGTGGTATATCTTCACCAGCATCAATTATTCTCTCAGAAGAAGATAAGGTCGTTGGAGATGAGTATGTCCAAATGATATCAGGAAATATAAAAAATAGTGCTGGTCAAATTAGCCCCGAAATATCTATTAATGAGAATTTCTATATTAATTTGAAGTATAAGATACTAAAGGAATGCAGTTACAAATTTATTCCTAATTTTCATTTCTATACATCTGATGGAGCTTGCGCTTTTGTATCTTCAGTTAATAAGTCAGAAGTTTTATCCACTGGAGAATATGAAGCAGAATGTATGTTGCCAAAGAATTTCTTAAATGATGGAGCCTATTTTGTCGGTTTAGCAATTAGCTCTTTTGAGTCAGATGTTAAGGTTCACTTTTTTGAACAGAATATTCTTTCTTTCAATATTAAAGATCCCCTAATAGATAGTGTCGGTAGACAGCATGGGTATACAGGTTTAGTGCCTGGAGTAGTTAGACCACAATTAGAATGGAAATTATTACAAACTAAATGAAAGCGATAATTTTAGCGGGTGGTCTAGGGACAAGACTTAGTGAAGAAACTCATCTTAAACCTAAACCAATGGTTGAGATTGGTGGCAAGCCAATTTTGTGGCATATTATGAAAACTTACTCTGCCTATGGGGTTAATGATTTTATTATTTGTTGTGGATACAAAGGCTATGTGATTAAAGAGTATTTTGCCAATTATTTTCTCCATATGTCTGATGTTACTTTTGATATGCAATCTAATCGGATGGAAGTACATCAAAAGAAGGCAGAACCTTGGCGAGTTACATTGGTTGATACTGGTGAAGAGACGCTTACGGGTGGAAGATTGGCACGAGTTAAAGACTATGTTGGTAATGAAACCTTTTGTTTTACTTACGGAGATGGGGTTAGTAATGTTAATGTTCGTGAGCTAATTGCTTTTCATCAGCAGCAAAAGCATCTTGCTACGGTTACAGCAGTGCAACCCCCCGGACGCTATGGAAATATTAATATTGATCAAGGTTTAGTTTTAAACTTTCAGGAAAAACCCCAAGGAGATGGTGGTTGGATTAATGGAGGGTACTTTGTTTTAGAGCCAGCAGTTTTTGATTTTCTAGAAGGTGATCAAACGAGTTGGGAAGCACAAGCTTTGCCAATCATTGCGGGCAAAAAAGAATTATCCGCCTTCAATCACTATGGATTTTGGCAAGCTATGGATACCTTAAGAGATAAAAACTATTTAGAGAGCTTATGGGACTCAGGTAATGCTCCTTGGAAGGTGTGGTGATGAATCCAGCATTTTGGCATGGCAAGAAAGTTTTAATCACGGGACATACAGGTTTTAAAGGGAGTTGGCTCACAACTTGGCTACAAGTACTTGGGGCTGATGTAATCGGCTATAGCTTGCCTGCTTCTACAATTCCATGTTTATTTGATTTGGCTCAAGTGGGCGATCGCATGATTTCCATAGTTGGCGATATCCGTGATCTCAATCATCTTGTACAGGTAATGACAACCTATCAGCCAGATATCGTCATCCATATGGCGGCACAAGCTTTAGTTCGTGAGTCCTATAAAAACCCTGTGGACACCTATGCTGTGAATGTCATGGGAACAGTGAATATGTTAGAGGCGACCCGACAAATTAAGAGTATCAAAGCAATTGTCAATGTGACTTCTGATAAATGCTACGACAACCAAGAATGGGTTTGGGGATACCGTGAATCGGAAGCAATCGGAGGCTATGATCCCTATAGTAGTAGTAAAGGCTGTGCGGAATTAGTGACTGCTGCCTATCGTAATTCTTTTTTTAATGTTGCAGACTATGGTGATCATGGTGTCGGGATTGCGACTGCTCGTGCGGGTAATGTGATTGGTGGCGGAGATTGGGCAAGCGATCGCCTAATTCCTGATATTTTGAGAGCTTGGCAATCTGGACAAAAAGTCGTGATTCGATACCCTCAAGCCATACGACCTTGGCAGCATGTACTTGAGCCTTTATCTGGCTATCTCACCTTAGCAGAGCATTTGTATGGGGACGGAGTAACTTATAGTGGGGCTTGGAATTTTGGACCAAATGAGTCTGACACTCAAACTGTAGGATGGATTGTGGAACAGATGGCAAATTTGTGGGGTGCTGAAGCAGATTGGACAAAGGAAAATGTGTTACAGCCCCATGAAGCCCATTACTTGAAGTTAGATTGCTCAAAGGCACGAAGTCAATTAAGATGGCAGCCAAGATTAGATGTGAAGACTGCATTGGGTTGGGTAATAAGTTGGACTAAAGCTTTACATACTGGTGCTGACATGAGAGATATAACAATCGATCAGATTGAACAATTTTTAAGTTTAAAGTGAATTTAAAAATTGTTCACTTTAAATTTAAAATATAACGCTTCTCAAGAAAGTGAGGTACTGAATTGTTTCCCCGCCTTATAACCATTTTAATGAATCAAAAAACTAAAAGTTAGATAGCTATGACAGAAGTACAGTGTAGATTTTGTAAAAATGATTTGAAATATACCTTTGTTGATTTGGGTATGTCGCCGTTATCTAATTCTTACCTCAAAGCAGATCAATTAAACCGATCAGAAAGCTTTTATCCTCTACATACCTATGTATGCGAAAAATGTCTATTAGTTCAGTTAGAGGAATTTGAATCACCCGATCATATTTTTAGTGATTATGCCTATTTTTCTTCCTATTCAGATACTTGGCTAAATCATGCAGAAAAATACACCAACTTAATGCTCGAAAGATTTAAGCTTAATTCGTCTAGTCAAGTAATTGAAATTGCTAGTAATGATGGCTATCTTTTGCAGTTTTTTCATGCTCAAAATATTCCTGTTTTAGGGGTTGAGCCAGCCGTCAATGTCGCAAATGTTGCTGAATCTAAAGGTATACCAACTTTAGTTAAATTTTTTGGTGTAGCAACAGCAAAGGAATTAGTGGAACAAAATAAAAAAGCTGATTTATTACTAGGTAATAATGTTTTAGCCCATGTTCCTGACATTAATGATTTTGTTGCTGGGATGAAGATCCTTTTAAATCAACATGGGGTAATCACAATGGAGTTTCCTCATTTACTGCAATTAATCACTCAAAATCAGTTTGACACCATTTATCATGAACATTTTTCTTACTTATCTTTAACAACAGTAGAAAAAATCTTCGCGCATCATGGATTGACTTTGTTTGACGTTGAGGAGTTGCCAACCCATGGTGGTTCTTTGCGTATATATGCTAAGCATGAGGATAATCAAGATTTAAAAGTTAGCGATCGCCTATCAGCATTAAAAGAAAAAGAAAGACAAGCAGGATTGGATCAGGTTGAAACTTATCTAGAATTTAACGCTCATGTCATGGAAACTAAGCGTAAGTTACTAAGTTTCCTGATTCAGTTAAAAAATTCGGGCAAAACTATTGTTGGCTACGGTGCGCCCGCTAAAGGCAATACTTTATTAAATTATTGCGGTATTCGCACAGATTTTCTTGAATATACATGCGATCGCAGTCCCTATAAACAAGGTTTGTTTCTTCCTGGTACGCATATTCCTATTTATAGCCCCGATCAAATCAAAGCAACTAAGCCTGATTATGTGTTGATTTTGCCTTGGAATCTTAAGGATGAAATTAAAGAACAGCTTGCCTATATTCATGAATGGGGCGGTAAGTTTATTGTGCCGATTCCAGAGGTTGAGGTTTTGGAATGAAATTTCTAGAAACGAAGCTCAAGGGAGCTTATTTAATTGAAATTGAGCCAATTTCTGATCATCGCGGTTTTTTTGCAAGATCTTGGTGTGAGCAGGAATTTCGCGATCGCGGATTAAATCCAAATTTAGTGCAGTGCAATATTTCTTTTAATCTTAAAAAAGGTACTTTGCGAGGTATGCACTATCAAGCAAAGCCCCATGAAGAAGCAAAGTTAGTAAGATGTACTCAAGGCTCAATCTATGATGTAATTATTGATATTCGTCCCGAATCTGCTACATTTAAATCATGGTTTGCCATTGAATTAAGTGCGACAAATCGCCAAATGCTATATATTCCTGAGGGCTTTGCCCATGGATTTGAAACCCTAGAAGACAACACCGAGATTTTTTATCAAATGTCTAATTTCTTTCATCCTGAATCAGCAAGAGGTATTCGATGGGATGATCCAGAGTTTGGCATAGAGTGGAAACTGACAGATAAAATCATTTCCGAAAAAGACCTAAACTACACTTTATGGACATATTTTACCAGTTTCGCCTGATGTAAAATTAGAGTTAACATTGATGAAAATTTTCTCGATGCCCCTTTAACCCTGTAAAATCATTTTTTGTATAAATGCCTCGAATTGCTTTTTTCTTTGGAGTTTCTATCTATATGTATATGGATGATCATGGTGTACCTCACTGCCATGCTATGTATGGAGACTATGCTGGTTCGTTCAGTATTGAAAATGGAGAATGTCTAGCGGGGCAGATGCCACCAAACCAAGCTAAAAAAATCAAAAGTTTTATCCTCAATAACCAAGCAGAATTATTGGAGAAATGGAATGAACTCTCAGGTTAAGACTCCTTGGGCAAAAGTTACAAGCGTAATTCCCTTGGATGATTATCAGTTACAAGTTGTGCTTGAAAGTGGTCAGGCAATGATTTTAGATTTAAAAGGGCTAATTAAAACCAAGGGGAATTATTGGCAGTTGCAGAATCCTCGCTATTTTCGGCAAGTTAAAATTGACCCGCTAGGTGGGATTTTCTGGATTGAGGGAGAGGACTTAGCACCAGATGGATTGGAACGCTATTTAAAGAAAGACTAACTTTATGGCTAAACCGCGTATTTATTACACTAAACCATCGATTACGGAGTTAGAGGTGGGATATGCTACCGATGCGGCGCGTAATGGTTGGGGCGATCGCTGTTATGAGTATATCAATTTATTTGAAGAATCTTTTAAACAGCACTTAGGGGTGAAGTATGCGATCGCCACATCAAGCTGTACAGGTGCTTTGCATATGGGGATGGCAGCTTTAGGGATTGGTGAAGGTGATGAAGTGATCATGGCGGATACCAACTGGATCGCAACAGCAGCACCAATTGTGCATTTGGGAGCAAAACCAATATTTGTGGATATATTGCCTGATAGTTGGTGCATCGACCCAGATTTAGCAGAAGCAGCAATTACACCACGAACTAAGGCGATTGTGGCGGTTCATTTGTATGGCAATTTGTGTGACATGAATCGGTTGCTTGCGATTGGTGAAAAGTACAACATCCCTATTATTGAAGATGCGGCTGAGGCGATCGGCTCTGTCTATCATGGTAAGCGGGCTGGCAGTATGGGCAAGTTTGGTAGTTTTTCCTTTCATGGTACTAAGACCCTCACCACAGGCGAGGGGGGAATGTTTGTCACCAATGATGCTGATCTGTATGAAACGGTATTAACTCTTTCTAATCACGGAAGAGCTAGGGGGCAAACCAAACAATTTTGGGCAGATATGGTCGGCTTTAAGTATAAAATGTCTAATATTCAAGCGGCGATCGGTTATGGTCAGATGCAGCGCATTGATGAGTTAGTCAATCGTAAGCGTGAAATTCTAAAGTTCTATAAGGATCACCTTGAGTGTCTTGATGGAGTGTCTATGAATCCTGAGCCAGATGGCACAATCAATGGTGCATGGATGCCCACGATTGTGTTTGCAAAGCAAACTGGAGTTACCCGTGAGAAGTTACAATCTCTTTTTAAATCAGAAAATATAGACGCAAGAGTATTCTTTCATCCTCTATCGAGTTTACCTATGTTTGAAGATAAAGAAGTTAATATTAACTCATGGAATATTCCATTGCGATCAATTAATCTACCTAGCTATCACGATATTAATCAACATGATTTATTTTCTGTTATAGACTGCATTTTCGATAAGTTAAAGATCAGGTCTCAATGCTAAATAACTTACTTACAAAAGAACAGGTAACAGATTTTAACGAATATGGCTACGTTGTAATCAAAGGATTTTATAACCGTAAGCTAGAGATAGAACCTATACAATACGGCATATGGAAAATATTAAAAATTCTGTTTGAAAAATACCACATTGAAGTTGAATCCAAAGAATTTTCTCCTAATACTTTTGATTATGGCTACCAAAAATTAATTTCCGTTAATCGAAAATATGGAGGTGAGGTGTATGATGCAATTAAACAGATACCTGCTTTTATGCGTTTGATTAGTTTAGAGAAAAATGATCAAATATTTATGCAATTGCGGGATAGCAACACTCCAGCGATCGCAGCAGCAGGATATGGTATCCGTATTGACAACCCTCATGAAGAAAAATATCGTTCTTTATGGCATTATGAATATCGAGATCAGTTGCGGAGTATAGATGGCATAGTTTTTTGGAGTCCCTTAGTTAAGCTAACTCATGAAATGGGACCAGTACAAATATGTCCGCGTTCTCATCTTGGTGGATTGCGGCGATCTTATTTAAAAGATCCAGACAATCTGGAGAAAACAGGAGCATATGCGATGCGTCTAGAAAATGAGGAATCTTTAATTGCTCAATATGGTACTGTTGCGCCACTTTCAGAACCTGGCGATCTGGTATTAATGGATTTTCTTACTTTACATTCATCGGGTGATAATATATCTGAAAGATCTCGTTGGAGTATCCAATTTAGGTACTTTAGTTTTGAAGATCCTAGCGGAATTAGCATTAATTGGACTGGCTGTGTCGCCAATGGTACACAACTTAAAGATATTCATCCTGAGTTAGTTATAGATTAAAGTTACATTTTTATCTAAGTTATCTCCAAGCATCTAAACTTAAAATCAACTACTATGATCATCTGTGCATTAACTGGAAAGCCTTTACAAACTCCTATCTACCAGTCCCAAGGCAGTCTATCTGTTACATCATTAAGTCAAACCTATGAAGGGAAAACGGTTGTCTATTTTAATGAAGAAATAGGACATCTTCAAACTAAAGAAATTGAAAACATTGAAGTTTACTATGATAAACAATATCAATTTTTTAATCAAAGCGATGAAGATGACATTTTATATAAAGTAGTTGATGGCAAAAAAATCTTTAGACAGGAGCATCAGGTAAATACTTTACTCTCAAAGATTAACTTTGAGGGTGAGATGCAAGTATTGGATTATGGCTGTGCTAAGGGTACGGTAATGAAGCGTCTAGGTCTTCAGAAACCCTCTGTTGACACATACTTATTCGATGTAAGTCAAATGTATGTCAAACTGTGGGAACAGTTTTTACCATCGGATCGTTATGCTTCTTACCAAACAAAAGAAGAGTGGAATGAAAAATTTGATGTAGTTACCTCATTCTTTGCCTTTGAACATACTCCAGATCCCGTCAAGGAACTGCGTAATATTAATACTTTGCTAAAGGATGGTGGACGTTTTTATTGTATTGTGCCTAACGTCTTTGAGAATACAGGCGATTTTATAGTTGCTGACCATGTACATCATTATAGTGATACGTCTTTGAGATATCTGTTTGCAAAAGCAGGGTTTGAAACTGTTGAAATTGATGTTTCTTCGCATTTTGGTGCTTACATTGCTATAGGTAAGAAGGTTTCACAGGAATCTCTAGAATTGCAGATTAACTCGATAGATTTAGTAAATGTGGTAAATGCCGCGCAAGAGACAGCCAATTATTGGAATACGCTGCAAGATAAAATTTGTCAGTTTGAGCAGTCTGTCTGTGGACAAAAAGCTGCTATTTATGGAGCTGGAGTTTATGGTAGTTTTATTGCTACATGTCTTAAAAATCTAAATGATATTCATTGCTTTATCGATCAAAATCCTCTTTTACATGGAACAACGACTTTTAATAAGCCAATCATTACTAACAATGAATTGCCTACAGAAATTAAAGTCATTTATGTAGGACTAAATCCTAAAATTGCAAGAATAGTTATAGAAAATATAGATGCTTGGCATAGTAAAGAGCATAGATACCTATTCCTGTAGATTTTAATAATAAAATGCTTAAAACAAACAGAACTCTACTTCGCTCTCCCTTACCTGAAGACAAAGAATTATTAGTCAAACTCAGAAATGATATCGACTTACAAGTTCTATTGATGTCACGACCAAAGGCAAATAATTACAGCAAAATAGAGTCTTGGTTAAATCAAAAACTATCTGACGAACATACAGTTTTTTTTATTGTAGCTGACGCTGATGGCAGTTTTCCTGTTGGTTATATACAACTAGTGAAAATGGATTTCCTTAACAAGAGGTGCGAGTTAGGTATTTGCATAGATATTCAGTATCATGGTAAGGGCTATGCGACAGATGCTTTTAAATTATTGGAAATCTATGCAAAAAAAGTATTCAATATGAATAAAATAGTTGTATCAGTTCTGACTAAAAATAAGCGTGCCATTTCATTTTATGAAAAAATGCTTTACCAAAATGTTGGAATTTTGAAAGAAGATTTTTATTTTGATAGTGAATTTCACGATGTACTGATAATGGAAAAAATGATTTGACATGAAGATTGTTATATCACAGCCAATGTATTTCCCTTGGGTTGGGATGTTTGAGCAGGTAAATCTATGTGATGCCTATGTGAATTATGATGATGTACAGTTTTCTAAAGGCAGTTTTACCAATCGAGTACAAATCAAAACTAATTCATCAAATGGATTTAACTGGCTCACGGTTCCTTTGAAAAACTTAAAGCTAGGTATTTTAATCAACGAATTAGAAATAGACAATCAAAAGAACTGGCGAAATCAACATTTGGAGATGCTTAAGCAAGCATATAAAAATGCGCCATATGTTAAGGAAATGTTAGGGCTAGTAACTAACCTTTTTGATATACCTCTTACTACTATTTCAGAGGTATCTATGAAAAGTATTGAACTAAGTATTAACTACTTTGATCTCGCAAGAGATAAAAATTTTTATACTGCTTCTAAACTTGGGATAGAAGGTAGTAGCTCTGAGAGAGTGTATCAAATAGTTAGATATTTGAAGGGAACTCGTTATATTACTGGTCATGGAGCTAAAAACTACTTAGATCATTCTCTTTTTGAAGATAATGGCATTAGGGTAGAGTATATGAACTATCTTAGAATGCCTTACCCACAGCAATTTTCTGCGTTTAACCCCTATGTATCAATACTAGATCTTATAGCTAATACTGGTAAACAAGGAAAAGAATATATCAAATCATCAACAATTTATTGGAAAGAGTTTTTAGCATGAATCCCACTGAACAATTTGAGCAATCTAAATCTATAAATATTGCAGGTTTAGGCAAGGATGATAAAGCGCAGAAGTCGGCTATTCAGTTTATGCTTGATTCTGCACCATATCAGTACACTTACAATTATTCTTGGCTTGGTCGCCCTATTATCCAGTATCCGCAGGATATGCTGGCAATGCAAGAGTTGATCTGGAAAGTGCAGCCAGATTTAATTATTGAGACGGGTATTGCCCATGGTGGATCACTGATTTTTTCGGCTTCGATGCTAGAGCTTAATGCTATTTGTGGTGGTTGCCAAGATGCTGAAGTATTGGGGTTAGATATTGATATTCGCCCCCACAATCGGGAAGCCATCGAAGCCCATCCCATGTTTAAGCGGATCTCGATGATTCAAGGCTCTAGTATTGCCCCAGAAATTATTGAACAGGTCAAAGAAAAAGCGGTAGGCAAACAAAAGATCTTAGTATGTCTCGATAGCAATCACACCCATGAGCATGTTTTGGCAGAGCTAGAAGCCTATGCACCTTTGACATCCGTTGACAGTTATTGCGTCGTATTTGATACTGCGATCGAAGATTTGCCCGATGAAATGTTTAGCGATCGCCCTTGGGGAGTGGGCAATAACCCCAAAACCGCCGTGTGGGAATATCTCAAGACTCATCCAGAGTTTGAAATTGATAAGAGTATTCAACACAAGCTATTGATTACGGTTGCGCCAGATGGCTATTTGAAGCGAGTTCATTAACTTAAGCCATAATGCAAATAGCACAATCAAGAAATTAAAAAATTATGACCACCACTACTTCCCAAGAAGTTTGGCAGCTCCTCGGAGAACTTGTCCAAGCCCAAAAAGAGACCAACAACAAATTTCAGGAAACCGATCGCAAATTTAAAGAGACTGATCGCCAAATCAAAGAACTCGGCAAACAAATCGGTGGATTAGGCAAAAAATTTGGCAGTTTTACCGAAGGCTTAGCCCTGCCTTCGATGGAAACAATCCTGCGAGAACGGTTTGGTATGGAGATAATCAGCCCCAGTGTGCGGGCAAGCAAACAGGGGCAACACCTAGAAATTGATGTACTTGCCTATGCTAACGGCGACATCAACACCGCATATATCGTAGAAGTCAAAAGCCATGCGCGGGAGGAAGCCATCGATCAACTGAAAACCTTGCTGGAACGGTTTCGTACTTTTTTTCCCGAACATCATCATAAAAAGCTTTATGGCATCTTAGCGGCAGTTGATCTTCCCTTCGGTGTGAGGGAGCGTATTCTAAAAGAAGGATTGTATGTAGCCCGCATTCATGATGAAGTTTTTGAGATGGATACTCCTTCTGAATTTCAACCCAAGCACTGGTAGTATTTGGACTAGGTTTGGCGATCGCCCTTGGGGAGTGGGCAATAACCCCAAAACCGCAGTATGGGAATATCTCAAGACTCATCCAGAATTTGAGATCGATAAAAGCATTCAACATAAGCTATTGATTACTGTTGCTCCAGATGGCTATTTGAAGCGAGTAAATTGAATATGCTTGAGCTACGATGTAGCTCAATTTACAAATAGCAAAAAGTATGGTCAACGACTCTACCGTTCGCGCCAGAATTAACAGCAAAATTAAGGAAGAAGCAACCGCAGTCCTTGCGGCGATCAGTTTAACTCCTTCTGAGGCATTTCGTCTGTTGATGACTAGGGTTGCCCAAGAACATTCACTCCCATTTGATTTACTGATACCAAATAAAGAAACTGTTGCCGCAATTCAGGCAGCTAGGTTTGGGCAAGTTAAATCTTTCTCCAATTTACAAGAACTTATGGGTGATCTCTATACGGACGATTAGCCGAACCAACTAGTAGACGGTCAAAGGTAATTTGGCGGATAATCTAAGAGAATATGCAAGATTCATTGAAACATCCTTGTCCGTCAATAATTCCTTGACTGTCTACTAGTTTAAACGAGATTATAAAAGAGAGTCTCGTGGGTAATATCGCAATACTCTAGATTAACTATTATTAAGCGTAATTACTCATCTAATTTCAAATACTCTTCTGCCGCTTCATTACAAAGATCACGCCTTAATTGGGACTACAGAGATTGGTATCTCAAACCAGATCTAGTCTTGATCTACCAGACTAGATCTGGTTTGACTCTGGTTCGACTAGGATTTCACAGTGAGCTTTCTCTTTAATTCTTTATATTTTGCGATCGCCCTTGGGAAGTGGGCAATAACCCTAAAACCGCAGTATGGGAATACCTCAAAACTCATCCAGAGTTTGAAATTGATAACAGTATTCAACACAAGCTATTGATTACGGTTACTCAAGAACACTCATTAAGGTAGCCAGCAAGGAGAAGCCAACAAGGGTAATCCGACTGTTAACTCGCCGTTGTGAACTCCGAACGCCTAACCGCAAAAAAAAGTACGATCGCTATCCCTAACTTAACTAGAACCTCTCGGCGAAGCATTATTAGACTTTAATAACTTATCAAATTTAGAAAATTGTTTTATAAATAATCCCATTAATGTCTTAGACTAATACATGGGTTGCGCTCGCCATTGGGGAAAAGTATTCACCACAAGCTATTAACTATAGTCGATCCAGATAGATACTTGAAGAGAACCAAATGATGTCAATTAATATGAATATAGAAAAGCAACCTTTGGTCAGTGTTGGTATTCCGACATACAATCGTCCTGATGGGCTTAAGAGAACGTTAGATTGTATTACTCAACAAACCTACCAGAATATTGAAATCATTGTATCTGATAACCACTCTATCGATCCAAAGGTTGAAAAAGTAGTTAGGGAATTCCAAAAAAAAGATACCCGCATCAGTTATTTTAAACAATTAGAGAATAAAGGAGCAGTATTTAACTTTAATTTTTTACTTGAACAAGCTATCGGAGAATATTTTATGTGGGCTGCAGATGATGATGAGTGGGAACCAGAATTCATACAAATATGTTTGAAAGAATTTGATCAGGATACTAATCTTGTTGTTCCTAAAATGCAAGTTTTGTATAGAGATAGTAATCGGACAGAAAATATACTTTTACCTAATATCTCCAAGCAGAACTCGAAATCAGAAAATGTTTATTCATTTTTAGAACGATTGACACCTAGTATGTTTTATGGGTTATATCGTAAAGCATCATTAGTCAGTAATTATGAGGATATGAATTTTGATTTTTCCGACTGTTATATGACAACCAAAATATTGCTGAGTGGACAAGCAAAGGTTTTAAATATGCTTAAAAAGCCACTTTATACGGCTGGAGTTAATGGAGCTGAATATATTGTTAAACCTGCTAATCCCAAAAAGGATAGAACGCTCACTTATTTACCCTATGTTAAAAAGCAGATAAGGTTGATTATATCAAGCTCAATTAGTTTAAATAGTAAATTTAAATTATCACACAAATTCTTAGTTGTAATCTTAAGTCTATTTATGTATCATGAAAAAAAATACAAGGATATTAACATTACGAATAAGTTAAGATTTATTTTGATTCAGTTGTTACTTACCTTTGATTTTCGATTGACTTGGGTTTTTCGCAAAATCAACCTAATCAAAGAAAACTTTAATAAAATAATTAATTCAAAAAAAATAATAAACACATCTCATTCCCAATGTGGAGAAGATTTAATAATTCGATTTGTTTTTAATGCACTAGGTATTAGTAAACCATCATATATCGATATCGGAGCTTATGATGCCTATAAATTCAGTAATACAGCAATTTTTTATGAACAAGGATCTCGTGGAATTAATATTGAACCAAACCCTAATCTATTGAAATCTTTTCTAAAAAATAGAAACAAAGATATTAACTTGAATTTTGGAGTGGCTGCATCATCAGGCTTTTTAGACTTCTATATTATGTCAGCACTAACGCTCAGTACTTTTTCTGATAAAGAGCTAGAAAATTATGTTGCTAATGGCTATTCAATTGAGGAAGTCATTAAAGTTCCAGTTATGACGATTTCAGAAATTATTGAAAAATATCATCATAACAAATTTCCAGACTTTTTATCCTTAGATGTAGAAGGGTTAGATCTTGAGATTTTAAAATCAATAGATTACCGAAATTCTTCTCCGATAGTAATTTGTGTTGAAACAATTTCTTTCTCCGAAACGGTTAATGGAGTAAAAGATATAAATATTATTTCCTTCTCCGAAACGGTTAATGGAGTAAAAGATATAAATATTATTTCCTTCTTGGAAAGTAAAGGATATATGGTTTACGCTGACACTTATATTAATACAATCTTTGTCAAAAAAAGTGAATGGGTGCGTTCATGAAAACTGTTGGTACACAAAATGAATTTACTAGATCAATCTGGCTAGAGAAAACCTTAAAAACCCTTCCATCTGGAATACGGCTCTTGGATGCTGGCGCAGGAGAGCAACAGTTTAGAAAATTCTGTACTCATTTAAGCTATGTATCTCAGGATTTTGCCCAATACAATGGCATAGGGGATGATAAGGGGCTACAAACGGGAAGATGGGATCAAAGCCAGCTAGATATTGTCAGCGATATCACTGCTATTCCTGAACCAGATGATTCCTTCGACGCTATCATGTGCATAGAAGTTTTAGAACACTTGCCAAATCCTATACTAGCTATTCAAGAATTTTCCCGTTTATTGCATCAGGGTGGTTTTCTAATTTTGACTGCGCCATTTTGTAGCTTAACGCATTTTTCTCCATACCACTTTTACACAGGTTTCAATCGGTATTTCTACGAAACCCATCTTAGTGACAATGGTTTTGAAATTTTGGAAATAACAGAAAATGGCAACTTTTTTGAATATTTAGCTCAAGAAATTAGACGAATTTCTTTTGTGGCGAATCAATATAGCTCTGATCGTCTTAGCCGATGGGAAAAGTTAGCTATTAAAGTTGTCTTAAATATGTTGGATCGCTTTTCACAGAAAGATCAAGGTTCTTCGGAATTGCTAAATTTTGGTTATCATGTACTAGCTGTTAAAAAATAGTTTTCTTTACTGACAATTATGCATCCTAAGTTTTTAAATATACTATGCTGTCCTAGAACTTATCAAACCCTTCACTTAGAGTCAGAATTAGTTGATTCTCTCGGTATGGTGATAACTGGCAACCTTTTAACAAACGATGGCATTTCTTATCCCATAATTCGTGGTATACCTCGATTTGTAGACGCAGAATACTATGCCTCAAGTTTTGGCTTTGAGTGGAACCGTTGGCCCAAAGTACAATTTGAATCTGAAAATATTGGTAGACCAATGGCTGGTCACACCAGTTCCATGTGGAAGAGGATAACCAGTGCAATACCAGAAGAAATTGAGGGCAAACTCTTAGTTGAGTTTGGATGCGGTTCGGGAAGGTTTCTTGATGTTATCCGACAGCAGGGAGGGACAGCTATAGGTATTGATCTAAGTCAAGCTGTAGAAGCAGCTCGTCGTAATTTTGCCAATGATCCAAATGTTTTAATTGTCCAAGGTGACATTACAAATCCACCTTTTCGACAAGACGTTTTTGATGGTGGTTACACAATTGGCGTATTACACCATACCCCTAAACCACTAGAGGGGTTAAAGGCTTTAGTCAAAACTATTAAAAGTGATGGATGGGTTGCCTGTTGTGTTTACCCCAAGGGCGAGTTTTATGATTATGTTTCCGTACAACGCTTTCGCAAACTACACAATTTCTTGAAACCAGTTTTTCAATACTATCCTGCTCTTATTTATATTTATCTTTCTGCATATGTTTTAACCCCAATTATCTCTCAGGGTAGGCGCTTTACCGTATTATCGATCTTACTTAACTATCTTGCAAAAAATTGGATCGTAGTTTTAGATTTACCTGATGTTCGTTGGCGAATCTTGGATATTTTTGATGCCATTACACCATCAATTGCTACAACTCATGATTCAGATGAAGTTTTACAATGGATGGAGTCATCTAATTGCAAAGATATTCATCAGACTGATTGGTGTAACACCTCTTTTGCGGCGCTTAAGAAATAAATACATAAAGATATAGATAAGAAATTAAAGCCATTTACATACTCTTACATCATGCAAAAACTATGTCTTTACAGTAGCCAAGCATTCTATCCTATGCACTGGGAAGCATTCAAATATATATGTTCTCATTATGCAGTCCAAGGCTATATCATTAGTGATACTCCACCTGAAATTCCAAATGTTCATAAGCAGTTAGGATGGGCTGATCCTACATTAGATTCAAAAAAATTAGGAATTACTATATATCAAATACCGCAGAGCGATCGCCATACAAAAGTCAAGTATTTATGCAAAACTCTAAAAACAATTAATCCAGATGTTATTTGGGTACAAGAAGAACCAACCAATTACTTTTTATTTCATATTTTAAAGCTATATTATTTTGATCAAAAGACAAGAATTGTAACTGCTGTTTGCGAAAATATTTTTCCTAAGCAAACAGGTTTTAAGGAGTTAATTCGTCGGTCTTTATGGCTAAGGCTGAATGGGTTAATGGCAGTTGCAACTGCATCTATTGAAGGAATTCACTCAGTAGGATTTCCTGAAAAAGTGCCGACCAGTACTTTAGTTGCAGGTAATCAGTCACCACCAGACAACTTACAACCATTGCCTCTTCCTTTTGTAAAATCGTCAGATGACTTTATAGTTGGGTTTGTCGGTAGGATTTGCGAGGAAAAAGGATGGAAAATTTTACTCCAAGCGATCAGTCAATTACCAAGCAACTATAAATGTATAATTGTTGGTGATGGCGAACAAATCAATGAGTTAAAACTATGGATAAAAAAGCCTGAACTAAAATCTCGTGTATTTTATATGGGATTGTTACCTAAGGTAGAACTTTGGGGCTTTTACTTAACAATCCAATGTTTGGTAGTTCCCTCTTTAACAACTTCTACATGGAAAGAGCAGTTTGGAGGGGTTTTAACAGACGGTATGGTAATGGGTGTTCCTGTTGTTGGATCAAACAGTGGAGCAATCCCTGAAGTATTGGGTAAAGCGGGTCTAGTGACTAGTGAAGGTAGCATTGAGGAGCTTAAAAAGTCTTTAAACGATCTTTATCAAAATGCTAACTTAAGAAACAAATTGTCAGAAATAGGTAAAGCCAGATTCAAAGAAGAATTTTCAATTCAAGCCTATGCGGAAAAACTTGCTATTAGTTTAAATATAACAAAGTTGCTATAGATAAGAATGATAATACGAAAAATACTCAATAAAATATACAAATTAGCCTATCCTCCGTATAGGTACTCCACAGCGTCTTTTTCTCAAGAAGGAGAAGATTTAATTGTCAGATCAATTTTTGCCTCTAAGCAGAATTTAGGGTTTTATGTTGATATAGGGGCGCATCATCCATATCGACTTTCTAACACTTTTTGCTTCTATGAAATGGGGTGGTCTGGAATCAATATTGATCCAATTCCTAATATGAAGCCCTTGTTTGATTCGCATCGCCCTAGGGATGTAAATTTAAATTTAGGAGTTAGCAATTACTCTGGAGAAATGAAATATTTTATATTTAATGAACCTGCTGTCAATACTTTTAATGAGCAATTAGCATTTGAATTAGCAAACGAACCAAAGCATGGCTGTAAGCTTATCGAAACTAAGGTGGTTAAGGTCAACACTTTAGCTAACATATTAAACAGCCATCTTATTAATGGAAAATCTATTGATTTCATGAGTATTGATGTCGAAGGATATGAGTTGGAAGTTCTACAGTCTAATGACTGGTTAAGGTATAGACCTAAAGTTTTATTGGTAGAAATACATGATCTGGATTTTGAAAATTTATATAACAGCAAGGTATATAAGTACTTAAATGATATTGGTTATAAGATGATTGCAAAGACTCTCATAACCTCATTTTGGCAGGAAAATAGTAAAGGATAGTTTATGAAAATTTTTTATGCGGCTCCTAATACAGCGCATCAGAATGATTTGCCAGATTCAAAACTATGGAATTACAATCTTTACTCATCCTTAGTAAAGCTAGGTCATGAAGTAGTAACTTTTGAATTTGATTATTCAGAATTTAATTACAATCTTGATATCCTTAACCCTGTTCATTGTAAGTTTATCCATGAAAATAGACCTAAACTAGGGAACGAGCTAATCAAGCAAGTAGAATTAGCTCACAGACAAAAATCAATTGATTTGTTTTTTAGTTATTTTTATTCTGCTTATGTGGAACCAGATGTAATTCAAAAAATAAAAGAAATGGGGATTCTAACCATCAATTGGTATTGCAATGCTTCATATCAGCTTCATCTTGTTGAAGAAATTGCCCCCGCATATGATTACTGCTTAGTTCCTGAGAAATTTCGTTTAGAAGACTACAAGCGCATTGGTGCTAACCCTATTTACTGCCAAGAAGCAGCTAACCCAGAAGTTTATAAACCCCATAGCTTGACTAAAGAATATGATGTAACCTTTGTGGGGCAGAAGTATGGCGATCGCCCTTATTATATCCGTCACCTAATCAATGCCCAAATTGATGCAAGAGCTTGGGGGCCACTATGGGAAAAACAGCCAGCTTTGTGGTGTAGATGGGCGCGATCGCTAAAAAACATTGCTTTAAATCGTCCTTCTTGGGAAGTTCCTGCTAAATATTGTGGTGCGCCATTAAGCGATGAAGAATATATAAAGATGTATAGTCGGAGCAAGATTAGTTTAGGTTTTACCACTGTAGCAGAGATGCCAAAGCAAGGTGAACTACCGATTAAACAAGTGCGTTTAAGAGATTTTGAAGCAACTATGAGTGGAGCGTTTTATCTAGTTGAATATTTTGATGAACTTACTGACTTTTTTGAACCAGATAAAGAAATAGTTTGTTTTTCTAGTCCAGAGGAATTAATAGATAAAGCCAATTTCTATTTAAAACATGACGATGCAAGGGAAAAAATTCGTCAAACGGGTATGCAACGGGCAAGAAATGAACATACTTGGCAAAAGCGTTTTGAGATGGTATTCAAACAAATTGGACTTACTTAGAAATTAAATCTGAAATTAAATTTATGTGTGGTATCGCGGCGATTATATCTATTGACAGAGAAATTCCTGATGATTCAATCAATAATATGATTGCTGCCCTAAAACATCGTGGACCTGATACACAAAAAGCAGTAAAACTCAATAATAACTGCCATTTAGGACATACCCGCCTTAGCATCATTGATCTATCTGGCGGGACTCAACCCATGTCTGATGAAAATCAGCGTTACTGGATAGTTTTTAATGGGGAAATTTATAATTATCGAGAATTACGTCAACAGCTAGAAAAAAAAGGTCAGCACTTTTATACCCAATCGGATACAGAGGTTTTATTAAAAGCCTACCAAGTCTATGGTGAATCAGTGTTATCTCACCTCAATGGACAGTTTGCCTTTGCCATCTGGGATCAACAGGAACAGACACTCTTTGCATCCCGCGATCGCCTTGGTGAAAAACCTTTTTACTATGCCCAATCACCTCAAGGATATTTCATTATCGCTTCAGAAATAAAAGCGATCCTTGCATCAAAATTGATCCAACCTCGACTCGATCCATTAGCTGTTGATGCTTATCTTGCACTCCTTTATGTCCCACCAAAACAGACTATCTATCAAAATATCCATACTTTAGCCCCCGCCCATGCATTAATCTGGAAAGACGGACAAATAAGGCAGTGGCGTTATTGGCAACCGCGATATTCTCAGAGTCATATCAATCCTCAAGACGCTATTGAGCAAGTAAAGTACTTGATTAAGCAAGCTGTAAAACGCCAGATGGTAGCTGACGTACCTGTTGGTGCTTTTTTAAGTGGTGGGGCAGACTCCAGCACTATTGTTGCCTTAATGACCCAATATACTGCCCATCCTATCCAAACTTTTTCCGTTGGCTTTGGTGACTTAATCAATGAATTACCCTATGCACAGGCTGTTGCCCAAAAGTATCAGACAGAGCATAATGAGTTGCAGGTCGATCTTTCGGTTGGAGAACTGCTTGAAACAATGGCGATCGCCTATGATGAACCCTTTGCAGACTCTTCTAATATCCCCACATACAAAATTGCAGAATTTGCTAGTCATAAAGTAAAGGTAGTTCTTTCTGGAGATGGTGGAGATGAGCTATTTGGTGGCTATGAATGGTACAGTCATCTGCTAATGCAAGATGACTCTGCCTCCCAATTATGGCTTCAACAAATAATTTGGCGCACTCTCGGCAAGCTGCATTTACCAGTACAGAAGCAACGGCAAGAATCTGTTTATAGATATAACGCAGCGAGACTCAAACAGCGCTACGCCGACTGGTGGGAGCGACATCTAGCTTTTGCGACTGACTTAAATAGCGATCGCTATAATCTATGGCAAAAAAATTGGCAGACAAAGCATTCTATTCAGCAAGCCTACTGTCCCCATGAAAATCTACAAGACATGGATCGAGTAACCTCTTTTGACGTAGACTGCTATCTGTCAGGAGATATCTTGGTTAAAGTAGACCGAGCAACAATGGCTCATGGGTTAGAATCACGCTCACCTTTCCTTGACGTTGATTTAGTAGAGTTTGTTTTAAACTTACCTTGGACACTAAGATTCCAAGAAGATAATCGTAAATTTTTACTGCGTCAATCTTGTGGGAAGTTATGGCCATCTCAAATCCACAAACGGCATAAACAGGGCTTTGGCGCTCCAATTTACCATTGGATAAAACGTCCCGATGTACAATCTCTGTTACAAAAAGTGACTGATCCAAATAGTCCTCTTAGCCATTTATTGCCTGGATTAAGAGGTATTATTAATAAATTATCGCCTCAACAGCGATGGACAATCTTATGTTTAGGATTATGGATAAATAAACGCTCAGAATGCATCAATACCCTACCGTAACAGTATTAATGTCTGCTTATAATAGTGCATCTTTTATATTAGAAGCAGTAGAAAGTATTCTCAAACAAACTTGGACAGATTTTGAATTTCTCATCATTAATGATGGCTCGACTGATAATTCTGTTGACCTCGTTCGTTCTTTTTCTGATGAGCGCATTAAACTAATTCTTAATGATAAAAATATAGGACTAACAGCTTCCCTAAATCGAGGTATCAATATTGCTAAAGGTAAATATATTGCTCGTATGGATGCTGATGATATTGCAGAACCAAATCGTTTATCTAGTCAAGTTGATTTTTTAGAAAAGCATCCAGAAATTGGAATTCTCGGAAGCCCTTGTCTTTTATTTAATAATACTCCCGCCAACACATCTTCAATATATCATGTTCCCGATAATGATCTTGAAATTCGATGGATTAGTCTTTTAAATAATCCATTTGCCCATCCTACAGTGATGCTGCGTCGGGAGCTTCTAACTCAGTACAATTTAAGTTATGATGAAGCCTTTAAAACAGCGCAAGATTATGAATTCTGGACACGTCTTTTAAATTATACTCAAGGAGCAAATCTTAACTTCCCAGTACTTAAATATAGGGTTGGAGAAGGGATAACGAAAACAAAAAGAGAAAGTCAACTCAAAAATCATGACTTTATCGCTTGTAGAACAATTCAAAATACTTTACTTGATTTGTCGATTTCCTTAAAAGAAGTCACTCAAATTCGATCATTAATGATTACTAGAGATTTATATTCTCAAAATGGTCAAAACTATAATTTAGACTCTCTAAAATCCCTTGTAAATTATTTGAAAATACTTGAGTCTTTTTTGTCTAGATATGACAAGAAAAACTTGAATATCAAAAAACTAAGAGATAGAGAATTTATTAATATATTAAAGGTGCTAATGGAGATAATTCGTTTGCTAGGCTGGCGTAATTTCTCTAGAGAAATATTAAAACAGTATATCAATTTACTTTCTAGACTCTATACTTTAAAGTCCTAAAACAAGAGAAACAAAAAATTAATACAATTAATACATATTACATCTACTAACATGTAAAACCTATTTACGCAATTATTTATCTTTTAAAATTCAAAATATTCTCTAAGGATGCAAAAAATATTAATGAATATTCTTCAAGTAAGTACATCTGATATTAGTGGTGGCGCAGAAAAAATTGCTTATGATTTATATCGCAGTTATCAAATAAAGGGATATAAATCATTTCTATCTGTAGGAACAAAAACATCAGAAGAACCAAATATAGTTTTGATACCTAATGATAGATATAAACCTTGGAAAAATTTGTGGTTTCAAATAGCTGATCAACTAATTCCAGATACAGAAACCACAATAAAAGAGAAATTTTTTCGCAGATTTTTGAAGTATGTATTAGGTCAACCACAACGCTTTATTAAGCAACGATTAGGATATGAGTATTTTGATTTTAAAGGGACTCAAGATATCTTAGATATAATCCCAGTCAAGCCAGATATTTTACATTGCCATAATCTCCATGGAGATTATTTTGATCTAAGAATGCTACCAAAATTCAGTCAGGAAATACCTGTAATTTTGACACTTCATGATGCTTGGTTGCTTAGTGGTCATTGCGCTCACTCGTTCGATTGCGATCGATGGCAAACTGGGTGTGGAAATTGTCCAGATTTAGCGATCCCCCCAGAATTCAAATGGGATAACACGGCATACAATTGGCAAAGAAAACAACAAATTTATCAAAGAAGTAAACTATATATAGCTACTCCTTCGCAATGGTTAATGGATAAAGTAAAAAAATCAATTTTAAATACGGCAATTATAGAAAGTCGAGTTATTCCTAATGGTGTTGATCTATCTATATTTTGCTCAAGCGACCAAACAAAAGCAAGAAAAGAACTGAATATTCCAGCAAATGCTAAAGTTATTCTCTTTACTGCTAATGGAATTCGCAAAAATTATTGGAAAGATTACCAAATGATGCAAACATCTGTTGCCTTGATAGCAGAAAGATTGCCAGATGAGAATATATTATTTATTGCCTTAGGAGAAGAAAGCCTATCATTACAAATTGGTAAAGCAACAATTAAATTTGTTCCTTATGTAAAAGATCCTCATATAGTTGCTAGATACTACCAAAGCGCTGATGTTTATATTCATGCTGCACGTGCTGATACCTTCCCAAATGTAATTTTAGAAGCTCTTGCCTGTGGAACTCCAGTTGTTGGTACTACAGTAGGTGGTATACCCGAACAAATAGAGGATGGGAAAACAGGATTCTTAGTGCCTATAGGTGATTCTCTAGCAATGGCTCACTCAGTTCAAAAATTAATAGAAAATGCAAGCCTACGCAAACAAATAAGCGAACAAGCCACAAGAACTGCAAACCAAAAATTTAGTTTAGAAAGAATGGTTGTTGATTATTTGGACTGGTATCAACAAATTCTAAGTAAACCCTAAATACATTACGGTCAAAGGATACCTAGCAATAAATTCATTTGTTTATACAAAAGTTTTGAGGAATAAATAATGTACTTTTTAATTACTGGTGGCGCTGGCTTTATTGGTTCTCATCTTACTGAAAAACTACTATCAGATGGTCATCATGTAATAGTCGTTGACAATCTAAGTACAGGTAGTATAAAAAACTTACCAAATCACCCTAATCTTAGATTTATTGAAAAAAATATTCTAGATTGTCAACCTGAAGACTTCTCGGAAAAATTCGATGGTATTGCCCATTTAGCTGCCACAGCCTCTGTAACAAGCTCTTGGCTTCAGCCTTTAAATGCTCATGAAAACAATCTCTCAGCAACAGTTTGGGTAATAGAGTTATGTCACAAACTAAATATTCCAAGGTTGGTTTACACCAGTTCTGCGGCTGTTTACGGTGAACAAACAGAATTGCCAATTACTGAAAATCATACTACTAAACCAATAGCTCCCTATGGTTGGCAAAAGCTCTTTAGTGAGCAATATGCTTGTTTGTTTGCCCCAAAATTTGGATTTTCTTTCATTGGATTACGCTTATTCAATGTTTTTGGACCAAGACAATTACCAGATTCTAGTTATTCTGGCGTTATTTCTATTTTTGTCAATGCAATGAAAAAAAATCAACCTATTACAATTTATGGTAACGGAAAACAAACTAGAGACTTCGTTTATGTTCAAGACGTAGCAACTGCCTTAAGTAACGCTCTTATTAACCCTTTAAAATCTAGTTTTTATTCAGTATGTAACATTGGTACAGGAACTTCTACTTCTTTAGTACAGTTAGTAGATATCATTAGCACGTGTTTTCCTGATTGGAGTGGTTCTATTAAATTTGAACCTATCCGTGGTGGAGATATCTGTCATTCACAATCTAATACAAATCAAGCATTAAATATTTTAGGATTTACACCAAAAACATCAATTAAATCTGGCATAGAAAATCTAGTGCGTTCTCTTGATAATTAATTGTTGAGCAATAGCTGTTTTTAGGATAAGTCTCTAAATCAATTTTAGAGCTTTGTGTTTTCTTAAAACCTAGATAGGCTGCATTTTTTTAAGATAAAAATTTTCTTCGATATTGGATTCAGCTTAGTGTTGCAGAAAACTCTAGATATTTTTGCAACCATTATCTAGCAAGGTTTTCAAAAAACAAGCGAATTTAAATTTTTTGTATAATTGCGTGAATAATGGCAAAATCAACGAGTATAGGTGTTTGTAGACTTGTCTAAACTAGGTCTCACCATCTTATTTGACACGCCAAAAACTTTCTGCACCACTAGGGTTTAAACCACCACATGAGCTAAACTTGATAATAAGATCGATACCATAAGACAAAATTTTCAATTCCACTCTCAATTTGTGTATTTGGTTTAAATCCTACATCTCTCACTAAGTTATCTATATCAGCATAAGTTATAGGTAAATCACCAAACTGAATTGGTAGAAAGTTCTTGTTTGCCTTTTTACCCAAATAATTTTCAAGCAATTCAATAAAATACATTAACTCAATTGGTTGATTATTTCCAATATTATAAACTCTATAGGGAGCGGAATTGTAGCTTGATTTAGGAGTATTTTCTATCAAGTCTTGACTTGATTTAGGAACATTATTCATAACTTGAATTATCCCAGTCACAATATCATCAATGTACGTAAAGTCGCGCTGCATTTTTCCGTAATTAAAAACATCAATTGACTCACCAGCTAAAATAGCTTTAGTAAAAAGCATTGGAGCCATGTCTGGTCGTCCCCATGGACCATAAACCGTGAAGAATCTGAGACAGGTTACTGGCAAAGAATATAAGTGACTATAGGAATAAGCCATAAGCTCATTAGATTTCTTAGTTGCAGCGTAAAGACTAATAGGATGATCGACATTATCATCAACAGAAAAAGGTGTTTTTGTATTAGCTCCATATACAGAGCTAGAAGATGCACAGACCAAATGATTAACTTTCGATTGACGGCAGCCTTCTAAAATATTGACGAATCCAACTAAGTTACTTTCTACATAAGCATAGGGGTTTTTGAGAGAATACCGCACACCTGCTTGAGCGGCTAAGTTAATTACAGTATCAAATCTATTCTCAGAAAACAGATATTCCATTGCGCCCCGATCTGCGATATCTAATTTATAAAATATGAAATTAGACTGGTTTTTTAATTGGTTTAACCGATCTTGTTTAAGCAAAACGTCATAATAATCATTCAAGTTATCTATTCCAACAACCTCAAACCCTGATTTTAGTAATTGTTGAGTGAGATGAAAACCTATAAAACCAGCCGCTCCAGTCACTAATATTTTTTTTTGGTTTTCTGCTTTTTGATGGATGTTCATTTTTAATATTTTGTTTTTAGTTTATTGTTAGACGACTAATCAGGACAAATAATATAAGTACAGTATTTTGCGCTTTCTTAAACCCCAGACAAATTTTCAAAAAGACTACAAGGAAAGCTTTTTGAAAATTTATCTGTAATACATAAAACTACAATAGGCTGTATCTGACTATTACTTGTCATTATCTAATATATGTATAGATTTTGGAGCCTATGGGAAAGTAATTCCCTTAGTAGTGCAGCAGACTTTTAGTGTGTCCAATAAGATGGTGAGACCTATTTTAAGACAAGTCTACAAACACCTATACTCGTTGATTTTGCCATTATGATCACGCACTTGCACAAAAAATTTAGATTCGCTTGTTTTTTAAAAGCTTTGCTAGATAATGGTTGCAAAAATATCTAGAGTTTTCTGCACTACTAAGAGTAATCCCTAAGAATGATCTTCCATAAATATAACTTTAGCCGATTATCTGTTTATTTAAAGATTCGTCTAGATTCAGTTCGGTAAACCACACTATAGACATTGCAACCCTTTCGGTTAAATTAGCACTCAGTCACCTAGAGTGCTAAAACACTCTAGACAAAGCCAAAAAATGCTAGTCAACTGAGTGAATACCAATGGCAACAACGACATTAAACGTAACTACCGTAAAGCCTTTAGCCGATCGCGTATTTATCAAAGTAAGCGCTAAAGAAGAAAAAACCGCAGGTGGAATTTTCTTGCCTGAGACCGCAAAGGAAAAGCCCCAAGTCGGCGAAATCGCCGCCGTAGGAGCCGGCAAGCTTGATGACAAAGGCGATCGCCAAGCTCTCGAAGTCAAAGTTGGCGACAAAGTTCTTTACTCCAAATATGCTGGCACTGACATTAAGCTCGGCACAGATGAGTATGTATTACTAGCCGAAAAAGATATTTTAGCGATCGTTTCATAGCTGATTTGTAAAGTGCTTCGCGCTTCACAAAATATTTACCCATTATTTCCAAAAAACTAAAAACCAAAAATATGTCTAAAAAAATCATATACAACGAAGATGCACGTCGCGCCCTTGAGCGCGGTATCGACATTTTGGCGGAAGCCGTTGCGGTAACTCTTGGACCAAAAGGACGTAACGTAGTTCTCGAAAAGAAATTTGGTTCTCCTCAGATCGTTAATGATGGCGTAACCATTGCTAAGGAAATCGAGTTAGAAGATAACGTTGAAAATACGGGCGTAGCTTTGATTCGTCAGGCAGCTTCTAAGACTAACGACGCTGCTGGTGATGGAACCACCACCGCAACTGTGTTAGCACATGCAATTGTTAAAGAAGGTTTACGCAACGTTGCGGCTGGGGCTAATTCGATCGCGCTCAAGCGTGGTATCGACAAGGCAACTGCTTTCTTGGTTGGGAAGATCAAAGAACATGCTAAGCCCATTGAAGATTCTAAGGCGATCGCCCAAGTGGCTTCTATTTCCGCAGGTAATGACGAAACTGTCGGTGCTTTGATTGCCGAAGCCTTGGAAAAAGTAGGCCGTGATGGCGTAATCACCTTAGAAGAAGGTAAATCAGTTACGACAGAATTGGAAGTTACCGAAGGTTTAAACTTCGATAAGGGCTATATTTCTCCTTATTTCGTCACCGATGCTGAGCGTATGGAAGCATCCTTCGATGAGCCTGTTCTCTTGATCACAGACAAGAAGATTGCCCTCGTTCAAGAACTTGTACCTGTTTTGGAGCAAGTCGCTCGCGCAGGTCGTCCTCTGATCATCATCGCCGAAGATATCGAAAAAGAAGCTCTAGCAACCCTTGTGGTTAACCGTCTTCGTGGCGTTCTCAATGTTGCTGCGGTTAAGGCTCCTGGTTTTGGCGATCGCCGTAAGGCCCTACTCGAAGACCTTGCCATTCTGACTGGCGCACAGGTAATCACCGAAGATGCTGGCTTACGTCTTGACACTGTGAAGCTTGACCAACTGGGTAAAGCTCGCCGCGTCATTATCACCAAGGACAGCACGACTATTGTTGCCGAGGGTAATGAAGAGGCGGTTAAAGCCCGTGCTGAGCAAATCCGTCGTCAACTCGAAGAAACCGAATCTTCCTACGACAAAGAAAAGCTTCAAGAACGTTTGGCAAAACTCTCTGGTGGCATCGCCGTGATCAAGGTGGGTGCAGCGACTGAAACTGAACTAAAGGATCGTAAACTCCGTCTTGAAGATGCCATTAATGCAACTAAAGCAGCCGTTGAAGAAGGCATCGTTCCTGGTGGTGGTACAACCTTGGCTCATCTCTCTCCTGAGCTACTCACTTGGGCAAATGCCAAGTTGGTAGACGAAGAGTTGACTGGTGCAATTATTGTTTCCAAAGCTCTAGCAGCTCCACTTAAGCGTATTGCTCAAAATGCTGGTTTCAACGGTGCTGTCATTGCGGAAAATATCCGTGAGAAGGATTTCAATATTGGTTTCAATGCATCGACTGGTGAATTTGAAGATCTATTGCTTGCTGGTATTGTTGACCCTGCTAAAGTTACAAGATCGGCATTGCAAAACGCAGCTTCGATTGCTGGCATGATCCTTACCACTGAGTGCATTATCGTCGATAAGCCTGAAGATAAGGCTGCTGCTGGCGGTGGCGCAATGGGTGCTGGTGGTGACTTCGATTATTAATCATTAATATTGCTTACCTGTCTTTAGCAGGGAAATAATCATAAAAAAAGAGACTGCTAAAGCAGCCTCTTTTTTTATGGCAGATTATGGCGATCGCGATAGTTTAGACGCGAAGTACTTACTCCGAGCGCACCAAGTAATACCCAAGCGATCGCATTAAGACGAAGATCAAATACAGTGACGTCAACAGTATTGAATGCAATAAAAGCACTAAAGGCAAGGATATAACCAAATAAAATTTGGCGATCATAGAGATCGTCAATAGTAACTTTCATGAAATCTCTTACGGATCGAAACATAATCGAACCAACCAAAGTTATAAATATTAAAGTTGTGGGTATCCCAACTTCGGCGGATAACATCAGTAATAGGTTATGGGCATGTCCTAAATAAATTTGAGCATGAGCTTGATACAACTGCGAAAAAGTTTGCAAACCCCATCCCGTCCAAGGCTTTTGTTGAGCTAAGCTCCATGCATATCTCCAGATCGCGACACGACTATTTACATAGGGTTCAGGATACATTTGCCCATTAATTCTTGCCCACATTGCATAGGGAACAACTTGGCGAAACCAACCTTGAAGTGGCTCGCCAGCAAAGGCTGCCCCCATCACGATACTAGCGATCGCTCCTAAAAATGCGACTATGAGGCGTTGACCATAGAAGAGCATTAACGCTACAGATGCTAATAGTAACGTCAACCAACCATTACGCGAACTAGTATAAAAAATACAGACTAAATTTAATAAAATGCTTGTACTAAGCACCGCCACAGATAACGCTTGTTTTCTTTGATCCTGATTACCAGCTTTTTGTTGCCAAGATTCACATAAAAGAACTGTCCCAAGAATCAAAGCTATTACCAAATAACCAGCAAAAAAATTCGCATGGTTAAAGGTTGCAGTCATTCTCTCTATAGTCTCTGAATTTTTAAAAGAAATATCAGTCAGAGAAAAATTGATCTGTCTTGACCAATTCAGAAAATTTTGTCCTAGTCCAACTATGCTGTTAAAAATTGAGCCAGTCACTATAATCCAAGCTAGTCTACGCAATTGCTCGACAGTCTGCAAAACTAAGCGCAATGCTAAAAAAAACAGAATAAAGGGAACGTAATTAGCTACACCTCCTAATGAGTTTAGAGGATCGATTGACCATAGACAGGTAATCGGCAACCAGCCACAAAAGTATAAAAATAATTGCCCAAGGCGATCGCTAGTAATTTTTCGCCAATACTGCCGCCAAGTAGTAAAAATTAGAAAAGCTAGTGGGAAAAATGCCAGCAGCCCATTTATATGAATTAATGCTATTCCCCATTGCAAACTAAGCCATCCCCATTGCAATTTGGGATCGGGATGTGAACATTTTTTAAATCTAAATAAATGTTTTATTTCTGATATAGAGAACTTATGCATTCAGGAATCCTAGAAATAATAACCAACCAAATTTTTAAAGGTGTTGTAGAGTAACACCTTTAAAAATTTACTGTATTAAGTCACCATAATTTTTAGAGTGCATGGCACTTTAAAAATTATGGTGCAAGGGCTGCTTTACGAAAGTCAAATAACTGCAACACGGAATTCTTGATTGTTTCAATCACATAGGGGTCACAGCTATCGATTAATTGCTCATGGGTCAGATTGCCTTTAAAAAATTCCTTAGATAATTGCAATATTCTTTGCGTTTCAGGAAACCCGATGGACTTCACCATAAAAGTTGCTACGGGTGAATTTTTGACATCATAAGTAGAGTCAACCGTGCGCCCCTTATCTAGTAACTCTAGGACTTCAGCTTCGATGGGAGAATTAGGTTTAAAAGGTTCTTGAATTTCTGGTAAAAATTGCTCTAATCCAACAACTAGCTTATCTTCTCGTGGTAATTCTCCCATCATTGTGGAGAGAGGAATATCATCACCGATACGAAATGATAGCGCTTCTAAGATAGCGATCGAAGTTAGTTTCGTACCTAGATATAATCGGGATACCTCTAAATTTTGTTTGGTTTGGGCAAGTAATTTGTAATAGCTTTTCTCATCTGGCTCATTTCGATAGCGTCGAAACACGATTTCAGGAACAAGAAAATTCATAAAACTTTCCATTTTTTGTATGGAAATCCTATAACCATGCACAGTATAGGAGTTGACATTCTTCAAGTCATGATTAGTTTCGGGAATTAAGTTCCAAGTATTATTCAGAAAATGGGATGAATTAGTACTCGCAAAATTCTCCACATCACGATTTGATAAACGTACAGATCTTTTGACGATTTCGGCAATTTGATCATCATCCCAACCCAACTCAAATTCTTCGTTAGCATTAACTAATCGACCAAATAGCAGATCCGACGAGGTTAAACCTGAAAGGGATTGAGGGCGAAAGGGAATAGTGGCTTCAATACAAGCCGCTATTTCGGTTAATTTGTCTAAGGACAGTATTGGTTCTAAAGCTTTACCAGCAATAAGTGCGCTAAGAAATTCATTTTGCCCAGACATAGGTAACAGGGGCTGACCATGACTAAAACCAAATAGCATGAATACCATTTTAAAAACTATATCTTCTTGCAGTTCGGGCGGCACAAGGATGACTAGTTGCTCACGATCTTCTTTGATGTAGGGAGAAATATAGCGGCTAATATTAATACTGATCCCTTGATCGACCTGTACATATACCAGATCATGAAATAGTGCTGATATTACTTCGATCGCGTCTCCCCCAGAGCCAACCTCAAAAATGTGGTTTGGTGTATGAAATGATCGCCAAGGGCCAGTCATTGTTTGAAAAATCAAATTGGAGATTTTAGTCAATTGCTCTTGATCAGCTTGACCTTGCAAGTCGGCGATCGCTTTTGTCAAGCAATCTAGACATTTTTGTTTATCCGTTGCAATACCCATCCAATCCTCTCCGCCTTTAAAACTTTCTCGAAGCACCACACAAATTACAACATATTGATACGGCTCTTCGAAGATGCTAGAAAATCTAACATGATCTTTTGTTGACTAGGAGCAATGGGACATTTTTCTAAAGCTTGGCGAGATTAGTGAGAACCATTAGCAATCTCTGCGGCGGACAGAAAATATCCAAGCCTTCAATGAGTTCAAGTCGTTCTAAACCTATGGCGATCGCGACTAGACGCATTACTGTAACAGAAGTTGGCAGAGATATCTCATTACTAATAATTCATTAAGTTTGAGTCTATATACATCATAATTTTGGCTTGCGCCAGTCTTGTTAAAATAATCGAGTTGCGGGTAGTTTCTCATTACAGCAAATTCTCACTATTTACAATTTCTGCCTATTTAGATGCTCAAAATCTGGATATTGTAGAGCATAAAATTAGACAGCAGATTATGGACTTGCGAGATCATCCAATCACTGAGACGGAACTTAACAAAGCTAAGCGATCGCTCTGCAATCAGTTCATTTTTGCGTTGGAGGCCCAAAGTCAGTTAGCAAGTTTTTTGGGCTATCACAGTTTGCTAGGTTGTGAGGAGCTATGTATAGATTGGTCTAAGACCTATTGTGAAATTATTCGCAAGATAGAACCATCAGATTTACAAACCATAGCGCAGAAATATCTCTGTCTTGAAAATTATGTTGTTACCTGCGTTGTTCCTGAATAAATCCAATAAAAAATAAGGGGTGCTTCGCACCCCTTATTTTTTTATTCGTCTTCTGCAAATTGATAACGGAATAGATCCTTAGGATCTGGTTCGGGAGAAGTTTCAGCAAAGCGGACGCATTCCTCGACTATATCCCGAATTTTCTTGTCGATCGCTTTCAGTTGGCTTTCTTCTAACAAACCATGCTCAAGCACACGACTAGCAAAGATTTTAATCGGATCGCGTCCAAACCATTTATCCTTATCTTCCTTGCTGCGTAGCTCATCAGGGTCAGCGAGGGAGTGACCTCTAAAGCGATAGGTCATACATTCCAAAACCGTAGGACCTTCACCAGCACGGGCGCGACGGATTGCCTCCTGTGCCTGTTGACGGACTGCAACTACATCCATGCCATCAACCTCAAACCCCGGCATACCAAAAGCTTCTGCTTTCTTATGAATTCGCACATCGGAGGTAGCACGATTATGCTTCATACCGATCGCCCAATCATTATTTTCAATTACAAAAATAATGGGCAACTTCCACAAAGCCGCCATATTCAATGTCTCGAAAAATTGTCCATTATTACTTGCGCCATCACCAAAGAAACAAGCAGTAACTTGGTCAGCATTAGGATCGCCCATCACTTCGCGGCGATATTTAGACTGAAATGCTGCACCTGATGCGACAGGAATACCTTCAGAAACGAAAGCATAGCCACCCAAAAAATTATTCTTTGCCGAGAAGATGTGCATGGAACCACCACGCCCCTTACTACATCCTGTCTCTTTACCAAAAAGCTCGGCCATGACTTCATTGGCGGTCACACCTGCACTGAGCGCATGAACGTGGTCGCGGTAGGTACTACATACATAGTCATCGGGACGCATCGCCTTGATTACGCCACTGGCTACGGCTTCTTGACCGTTGTACAAATGCACAAAGCCAAACATTCTTCCCCGATAATACATTTCCGCGCACTTGTCCTCAAAAGTACGCCCCAATACCATGTCTTCGTAAACAATTAGGGCTTCTTCTGGGGTCATTTTAGGTGCAGAAGTCGAAACAGTTGCAATGGTCTCTTGGGGCATCGATTCAGTACTGGTGCTAATCGTTAAGTTTTATCTCTTGCTAGTCTAGCAGCGAATGTCTATTGGAGTACAGTTTTATACCATTAGGATGCGATCGCTCTAACGGTTTCTTTGATCCCAATTATGGAAAATATTTCTGTAAGAATTCACTTGGGGTAAGACATTCAAACTCTTCTGTTTGCTCAACAAGGGCGCGGATTAGTTTTTAGTTTCTAGAAACAAAACATTCTGCTTTTCCTTGTTTAGCCGTGAGATAAACACCTGCATCTTCACGGGGAATCACACCAGCATCCGCGATCGCCTGAATATCTTGATCATCCACAAATATGAAATCTATTTGCAATTGCTGCCAAAGTCTTGCTAGTAAGCTGCTTGAGCAGTCTTTATTTTGTAAACGCTTGCCAACTCGCAAGATTTGATCAATTAATTCTTGTGAAAAAATAACTTTGGTTTGCCGATTATTATCTATTTCTAACAAAGATAAAATCTTGCTTTCTTCACTATCTATATCAAGCGCTGCAAAAATATAGATATTCGTGTCAAAAAATATTGAATTTGGCAAACTGGGCATCAATTTTTCCATCATTGAGCCTTAGTTCTCTTTCCACTGCTAGCTCTTCTTTGACTTCATGAAGCAATTGCATTATTTTGTCAGGAGAATCATAGCCAGATGTTGTAAATAGTTGGCGAGATGTAGCCGCAAATCATGTAACAGATAGTTTTTCTCGGCGATCGCTAATTCCTATCAAATTCTGAAACATTTCTAGGCTTAATAAGACTGCTTTTTGTTGTCCTTCTTGAACAAGAGTTATAGCTTCTCTTTTAGAATTAGCTTGCTGGATTAGCTGAGAAAGCTCTTGGTTATTGTAAATAGTTGCTTCTAGCATAGGAGTTTTTTATAATCTAGTTTTTTTGTGGTTCAACAATAGCTACTAGCGCCACAGGGATTGGCAGAAAATATTTTTGCTGCCCAAGCTTAGGTAGGATGCGAGACTGACTCAACCACTCTTCTGATATCTTCTTTCCTGCTTGTCTAGATTCCTCAATTAACAAATGATCTAATGTACTTAAATTAGTTTGAGTGGCTTCTTGTTCAAGTATTTGAATCACCTTATTGACGTAATCCGCGGAATAACCTGTAGATTGAATTGGCATGCTGAAATCATCACCAAAAGCATAAAAAGTTAAATATGAAGCCCCATTTTGACTAAAATGCTCCTCTACTTCTAGCATAGGGTGAGTAGCAAATAATAAGTATCGACTACCTTCAAGGCTTGGAAGCTTTTCAAACAAAGCTGTACTAGAAATAATCGTGAAATCTGCCTGACGCTGCCTAGATAATGAGCAAGCAAGATCACCTATTGAATCAGACCGTCTGATGGGACGATGTTTCCAGATATCATCACCACCTGAACTTCTTTTCTCATCCTTAACCCAAGGACGTAAACCCGCTAATGAGTAAGTATCACTACCACCACCAAAAAGATTAAATTCTGGATCAAATGTAATTTTGCGAACTTTCCAATTCTCATCCTTTCGTTTAATGGTGGCAACTTTTGCTTTCGCTGACTCACTAACAGTAGCTTGATTAACTGAAAATATTGGACGTTGCCATTCAACTGTATCAAAATTGAGTTTGAATTCTGCCTGATCACGCGGCGGTAATCCTAACTTCACCCAGTATTCTAACCTTTGGGCAAGCATTGATCTATCAACTACTGCTTTTGCCGTTAAATCTTTTTGGATGTTTCCAAGATTTTCATTCATCCTCTGATTCTGCTCATCTGCTTTTTTTAGAAGTGCATCAATAATTATTGGCTGATTCTCCTCAACCGCTTTTTCCACCTCATCTTCATCCAATGAGCCAAGAATTCTTAATCTTAGCTGTTTGTCTGCTATACCTAATTGATCAAATTTTGCATGTAAAATCTCTTCTCTTCTAGCTTCATGGGTTTCTGTCATCATTAGATAATAGGCGACTACATCAGATACTTGCCCAAGTCTTGCAACCCTTCCATTTCTTTGCATAAGAACGGCTGGCGAAGAACTTAAATCCCAGTGAACAACGCGGTTGGCAACTTGAAAATCAAAACCTTCATCAGCCGCAGATGTTGCTACTAAAACTCGAATTGAGGGTTTTTCTTCGCCACGAAAACGACGAACTACCTTTTCTCTTTCACTGTCTCCCATACTTCCAGTTAATTTGTCAGAGATTCTAGGAAGAGCTTTTGTGATAATTTCACAGGTCTGTAAAATCTCTGTAAAAACAAGAAATCGTGAATCAGGATATTCTTCCAGCATTCTTTTCAGCCAATTTAGCTTGGCGTTTTCTACCCCATTATCTTGTGTTGAAGTTGAAAAGTTGAGTAACCTAACTACCTTTAGCAATTAATAAATCTCTAAGAACCAATCCGATCTCAATAGTTTTGCCGAGTCCAACTTCATCCGCAATCAATAAACGATTAACCTTATTACTATTATCCTTCATGTACTGCTGCAAGGCTAACTGGTGCGGGAATGGATCTTTATCATTAGCAGTAATACGTCCAGAAAAAATGTTAGCGAGGATCTCTAATGCCCCTAGACGCATAGCAGTATTGACGTAAAAGTCTTGATCGATTTTTGAGGCTCCTAAAACACTTTCGCCAGCGTAATATTCCTGTGAATTATAGATTCGTTGCATAACTTCTGGAAATTCTGTTTCATACCAAGACCATGAACGAAAATTATTGCTAGGTATGCCGCGTCGATCTGTTATCTCGTTAATGTTTGCGGAAGCGCCCCTTGTGTAAGAGTAATGCGTGAAGAATCTATCTGAGCCATTGTTTTGATCTCTACTAAAAACTACATCCGAATGGTATCCGTCTGAAGAAGAGATCTCAAATAAAGGCATAAATTTTATCTTTATTTCTTAATATTTTTATTTCTAGCAATTAGGTCTATTTACTAGAATCACTACTACTGCTCTCCCACATAAGATTCAGTAGTAAGTGTCATCTATTATATACATAAAGATTCGCATAAATAAATTTAACCAGATGCTTATATATAAATATTTGGCTAGTACAAGGATTTATAGATGCGTTTACAACTCATTTAGCCTTAAATGGGCATATCGCTAAACTTTTCTCAATCTTCTCAGGTCAATTTTAGCGCGGAGTTCATCTTTGATTCTTGCCAAGATCGAATCTTCATCAATGGTTTCCAAAATTCTTTTAACCACAGCTTTGGGGCCATCGGCTCCCCATGATGCACCATTGGCGAGATATTCCTTAGTAACTAATCCCAGCGCATAGGTCGAGAAACCTGCCACACCTGCTTGGGCGATCGCTACTGATACATAGCCGCCCAAGGTTGCGCCGCCAGTGACGGGCGCAGCGATACCCAATAAGCTTTTGAGAGAGCTTAACCCAAAAGTAGCTAAAAATTCACTTGCGCCGATGCCGCCCATGCCGATCGCAATTTTTTGCATCAGTGAAATTGCCCCACGATTACTCATATTGATGCCATAGAGCTTTGATAGCGCCATGATCATCGACACATCGATGATGGCGCTAGTAATTACATCAACGACCGTGAAGGGATTAACGGCGATCGCTACGGCTTGAGTGATGACACAATTCCAAATGATGCGATTGGCTTGGCGATCGCGCACAAACATTTTGCGTTGGACTACACGCTCCTGCACCATATCCGCAAACATCATTGTATTTAGCGCAATCAAAGATTTTCCTTCGCGATCGAGCACTTCCAGAATTTTTAACTTGAGATCCTCAATTTGCGGCTTGCCATTAACTAGCTCTGCCTCAAAGGAGCCATCGGGCTGGCGGATCGCCTTAGCTACAAGGGGAGAAGCCGCCGTCATCACAATTTCGTCTTTAGTTAATAATTCTCGCACCCTCTCATCGCGGATTTTGGCATAGATGGCGAGACGGTCTTCAGGAGGATATTGATCAATTTTATTAAATACCAGCAACATCGGTTTACTGGCACCGCGAAGTTCCGAAAGTGCATCATATTCAACCTTGGTAATATCTCCAGCCACGACAAATAAAATTAAATCAGCTTGCTGCGCGATCCGCTTGGCAAGTTCCGCCCGACCTTCGCCATCAACTTCATCAATGCCGGGAGTATCAATCAACTCAATTCTTGCCTCCCCGCGTCCTTGCAATGAGGCTTTGAGAATAGTGCGATCGCCATTAGACTGCATCGCCTCACGAGAAATCTGCCATTCCGCCGTCTGACGACTTGTAGTAACTCCATGCAAAGGACCAGTCTCAAAAACTTGCCCCCCCATTAAGGCGTTTAGTACTGAAGATTTTCCACGCCCCACCATACCAAATACAGCGATCTGCAAAACTTGACGATCTAATTTATCTAACATTTGCTGAAGTTCTTCGATTGGTTCCTCTAGTCCTCGGCGCTCCCGTTCTGACAAGTCCATCTTTGACACAATATCCCGCAATGTACGCTGTGCTTGTCGATAATTTAACTCCTCAAAGATTTCATCAAAGCTGAGAAAATTTTCATCTTGTGGCATAACGTCGCTAGGCATAACTATTTTGTAGGAACTATACTTATGATATGCGAGTCTTAGAATGTAATAATTCATTCACAAGTCGATCTAAAGCTGCTATAAAAAGGTTGTCTTTTGGAAAAAGGTATTGTTGAATTTGCCAGTAAGCAACTTTTAAGCAAACAATCGGTCTAGTTTTTCCTTAGTCCTTTTTTATTTCACCTTAAGGACGCGCAGTAAGATAAAGAACCAAAATTTTTTATATCGGGGCGAAGCCGCGACAAAAAAATTAGTTCTTTACTAAATTGCATCCAAATCCAATCCATCTAATCCAATGAATATTGTAGCTAGGAGAAATATGTCCGTATTCAAGTCGTTGGTTAATCTAGCAGCCACCGCAGGTGTTGCAGGGGTGATCGCAGTCAGTCCCATATTTACTCCTAAAGCTGAAGCTCTGACTGAAACGCAAGCCTTAGAGCGTTTGGCGCGTATTCCTGTTTTCACAATTACTGATGATAAGGGAGTCCCCTTAACTGCTTCAATACCACCGCAGCCAAATGCCAAACCCGATGACCGCCAGATTTGGTTTTTCTTTTTGGGATCGGATGAAGCGCAAATGATGTTGTCTCAGGTGCAGAAATCTAATCCTGAAATTGGCAAAAAAGCGCAGATCACGGCGGCTCCATTGACCAAAGTTTATGAAGTAATTCGCCAAAACGAAAAAGATAAAAAGTTTGTTTTTGAAGTTATTCCTTCAAAGTCAAACTTTGAGGCGGCTCGAAAAATCTTAGTTGAGCAGGGCATTGCAGGCGACAAGACACCAAATCTACCTGTTTTCTTTTTGGTTAGTGGTGACAAAAAAGAACCTGTTATTTTGGGGAATGACACGAATAAAAATGGTGTGATTGATAAAGAGGAACTCCAATCTTTACCATTTTTCTTTGATAAATCTGACATTCAAACTTTTCTAGGTGAACAAGCTAAACTCCAACCCGACTTAGCAAAAAAAGTTAAAATCGAGGTTACATCATTGTTTCTTGTCCTAGACAATATGGTGACAAAAGATAATAAACCTGGCTCTATATCAGATATTATTCAGTTTGTGCCATCTCGTAGTTCTCAAGAGTATATTCTTAAGAATACGAAGCAAGCCACGACTCCACAGGTAGCACCTCAAGCTACTCCCGCGAAAAATTAATACTTATTAAAAGAGCGCCCATGCGGGGCGCTCTTTTAATAAGTATTACAAAAAAATTTCTTGGCTTGGGTTTGAGCACATAGCGATGTAAGTATTACCAGTCCCAATCAGAATTTTGATTGTTACGTCCTCGTCCACCATAGCCAGTATCGCGAGGTTCATTCCAATTGCGGTTGGGATAGTCGCGTGAGCCATAGTCGCGATCGCGATTATCTCGCTCCTTAGTCCCATAGTCTCTATTCGCGTCACGTCCCGAATCACGACTCACATCACGTGTATATTCCTTGGCAGATTCGCGGGTATAGTCTCGGTTTGTGTAATTTGAAGGAGTCGCAGGTTTGGAGTCGGGAATACCGCCAAAGGCAATCAGTAAAGGAAACCGCAGTAAGTCTACGGAAATCACTTCTTCGGATTCGTCAATCACAACTAGAGGGCTTAGTCCCTCCTTGACTAGGCGATCGCCTTTAGTGGCTAGAGGTTCGGGGTCTTCAAATAGCGCAATACCTTTGTCAGAGCCAAAATGCTCTCTAGTCAAGCCCAAGCAATCTTGAAAACCACGCCGCCATTCACCCAAACGCTCAGGGGAAGTTGCTAATACCAGTACCCGCAATTTCTCTCCATAAACGGCTTTAAGAACTGAGATTGCCGCCGAAGTAACAAGAATATTCTGTAAGCGAGTCCCCATGGTGCGAATTGCACCGCGTCCAGACTGTTCAAAAAACCATTTGGATACGCGATCGGCATGAACTTGTTCAAAGGTGCGGCGCAACTTCCAAGCTGGGCCATAGTAATCAGGTAAAGTTCGGTAACGCTCTAAAAGCTGCTCGATTCGTTGTTTATATTCCGCAAAGGTTTGTTCAGACAGGAGCGGTGACTCTACCTCTTTAGTGGGTTTATTGTCAACAACCATAGTTTCAGGCTCAGTCTTGATTGTGGGAGTAACGAGATTAAGCTTTTCAGCGCTGGCAACCAAATCTTGTAGACTACCCACTAGATAGTCCTTGAATCCTTGAACACGCACAGCAATATCTTGTGATGCTCCTGCGTAGGTAGTAGTCATTTCTTTGTCAAGACGTTCTTTCCGTTTCTCAAGAACTGCGATGACGGATTGTAGTTCTTGTTTTTGGTATTCTAGCCGCGCCACATCTGCTTGAGCTAAGCGAATAATCCCCGCCTGTAGATCATCAATCTGATCCTGTAAGACCTTAGATTTTATGGTTTTAAGTTGATCTAATTCTGTCTTGAGATCAGCTTCTTCCTGCTTTAATTGGGCAATCCGAGCCAATTTTTCTGATATCTCTGATGTCTTGGACGTTTCAACTGTCTCAATCGTCTCCACTGTCTCCGTTATTTTTAATTCAGCTATACTTTCATGCTCATGACTAGGTGACGAGTTAGAAACCTGTTCTGGAGATATCTCCGACTGTGAAATATTTTCTTGTATGACCTCTACAACCTGATCCAAAACCACTGATGTAGCGATCGCTTCAGGGAATTCACCTTGGTTAGATATATCTAAGTTTTCCTTTAAATTTTCTTCTACAGGTATTTGATCAGATTCCATAAGGCTTTCATTACGTTGTGTTCGTCTATTTTATACCCGAACCAAGAATTATTGTAAAAGTGTGGCAAAGCAACGCTTTTACAATAATTCTTGGTTCTTTTGATCGGAGTTTACTGTAGGGGACGATAAAGAGACCTAAGTATCAATCTGAAAGTTTTCAAGGGCGATCGCTAGATGCGTCCAATGGGTTCCACCTTGCAGAAATACCGTATAAGGCTCGCGTAAAGGACCATCGGCAGAAAGCTCTAGGGTGCTGCCATCGATGAATGTACCACCTGCCATGACTAGCTGACTGACATAACCGGGCATTTCTCCCGGAACAGGATCAACGTAGGAATCAATGGGTGAGAAGCGTTGAAGATTGCGGCAAAATTCAATTAGTTTTTCGGGATTACCAAGTTGGATTGCTTGGATAATATCGCGCCGAGGTTCGTAGGGTAATGGCTTCACGGGATAGCCCAATTTGTCAAATACATAGGCAGCAAGATGGCTGCTTTTCATCGCCTCCCCCACCATTTGGGGAGCAAGAAATAAACCTTGAAACAGAAGTCGATTGAGATCAAAGGTTGCACCGCCTTCTCGACCAATTCCGGGGGCGGTGAGGCGTTGGGCAGCAAGTTCTACATATTTAGCCTTACCAGCAACATAGCCGCCTGCGGTGGCGATTGTCCCTCCTGGATTTTTAATCAGCGATCCTGCTATGAGGTCAGCACCTACTGCTGTTGGTTCGCGATCGCTAATAAATTCACCATAGCAATTGTCCACAAAGCAGACGGTATTAGGATTTTGCTGCTTTACTAATTTAATGATTTTTTCAATATCTTCAATCGAAAGGCTTTGCCGCCACGCATAGCCACAGGAGCGCTGGATTAACACCATTCTTGTTTGCGGTTTGACAGCTTTTGCTAAGACTTCCCAATTTACGCATCCTTCTGATGTAAGGTCTACTTGCCGATAGGTGATGCCAAAATCTTTGAGGGAACCAGCATAGTTAGCGCCTGTACTATCGGAGGTGAGGGGATAGCCAATGACTTCTTCAAGGGTGTCATAGGGCGCTCCTGCTACAGACAAAAGTTCATCAAGGGGGCGCAAAATGCCAAATAAACAACAGGCGATCGCATGAGTTCCTGAAACAAACTGCACACGTACGGCGGCGGATTCTGCGCCCATGACCTGAGCAAAAACTTCATCTAAAACATCTCGCCCCATATCACCATGTCCATAACCTGACACACTTGCAAAATGATGCGCTCCCACACGGCGATCGCGAAAAGATTGCAGCACCCGTTCAAGGTTGCTTTTCACATGGAGATCGATTTTGGTAAAAGTCGGAGCAAGGGCGATCACAGCTTCTGCAACCAACAGCTTCATCTTATCGGAGGTCATTAGTCTTCAGGATTTTTTGGCGGCTTATAATCCTACGCGAATTTGCTTGATTTTGTCTAGCAAATTGCGCGATCGCTTCAGCCATTTGCAGTAAGATAAAAGCTTATGCTTATTAGCTAAATATCAATTTTGCAAGTTGTTACAAAAAGCAAGCTCTTTTTCATAGCTTTTTGTAACAACTAAAACCTAGTCTCAGTCTAGATTTTAAGCTCGGTATATGGTTAAAATAAGCGCTTAATAAATTATAAATTTTTGTAGACACTAAGAAAGCGTGATTGATACTCGTCTCGATCTTTACCCTGCCTCTACAGTTCCCAATGGTTGGCCCGGACTGATATGTCGCTATGCGGATTATTTGCCAGTTACAGACCAAACACCGATCGTAACTTTGCATGAAGGTAATACTCCCTTAATTCCTGCGATCGCCTTAAGCGAAAAATTAGGTCGCAATATTAAAGTCCTGCTGAAGTACGACGGACTCAACCCTACAGGCAGCTTTAAGGATCGCGGTATGACGATGGCGATCTCGAAAGCTAAAGAAGCAGGATCTCATGCAGTAATTTGTGCAAGTACAGGTAACACTTCGGCAGCAGCAGCAGCCTATGCTAAACGAGGCGGATTAAAGGCTTTTGTCTTAATTCCTGATGGCAAGATTGCGCTTGGTAAGTTAAGTCAAGCATTGATCTATGGGGCAGAAGTAATTGCGATCGATGGCAATTTTGACCAAGCTTTAGAAATTGTGCGGGAAATGTCTGAAAAATTTCCGATTACCTTAGTTAACTCGGTTAATCCTTATCGATTAGAAGGACAAAAGACTGCTGCCTTTGAACTAGTTGAGGCGATCGGTGATGCTCCTGATTGGCTCTGTATTCCCATGGGGAATGCAGGTAATATCACCGCTTACTGGATGGGCTTTAATCAATATTATGCGTCAGGTAAAGCTAAAAAATTACCGCGTATGATGGGCTTCCAAGCCGCTGGATCTGCGCCTTTAGTTACAGGTCAAGTTTTTGATAAGCCCGAAACGATCGCAACAGCGATCAGAATTGGCAACCCTGCTAACTGGCAAAAAGCCCTTAAAGTCCGTGAAGAAAGTGGTGGTGAATTCAATAGTGTCACTGATGTAGAAATCTTATCAGCTTACAAGTTCTTAGCAGGCGAAGAAGGCGTATTCTGTGAACCCGCCAGTGCTGCTTCTGTCGCAGGCTTGCTGAAAGTAAGTGATCAAATTCCTTCAGGTGCAACCATTGTCTGTGTCTTAACAGGTAATGGCATTAAAGATCCTGACACGGCGATCGCTACTGCCGATGCAAAATTGCATAAAGGCATTGCCCCAGATATTACTAGCGTCGCGAAAGTCATTGGCTTCTAATCATAGCTGTCTTCACAATTAGAAGCCAATAAGTGAGTGGCGGCGCGAATCGCCGCCACTCACTTATTGGCTTCTAAGAACTAATGACATATCACCGTTTAGGATTGCTGATACATTAAGTTGTAAGCCTTCAAATTGCCGACTATGAATAATTCCTGCGGTATCCGGAGCTAACCTCACATATTGACCATTTTCTAAAACAAACCAATCGATCGCTTGCTCCAATGTTCGCCAGACAATATATTCGTTTACGCCGTTGCATTCATAGGCGCGTTTTTTTGCGTGCAAATCGTAGGAAACAGTACTTGCGGCAATTTCCACGATTAATTCAGGTGCACCTGTAATATAGCCGTCCTCATCAATTTGAGCATTGCCCCCTAGCCGAAATAACACTGCATCAGGCTGCGGTTCATTATCAGCATCAAGTCGAACTGTTGGCTCAATACCAACTTTTAAACCACTTGCCATTGCTTGATATGCAATCAGCCATCCAATAATGCGACCATGAGGTTCAGCATGGGGAGTAAATCTTAAGGGAGATGCCACGTATACAATTCCTTCGATGAGTTCCGCTTTTTTGATATTTGAGGCTGTATAACGCCGTTCAAAATCAAGGCGATTAAGGCGATCGCCATTTTCTAGAATCGTTAACGTTGGCGGAGAATTGGCTATAACCATAGCTGTTTACAAATCTTTTAGACGTAAGCTAACTGAGTCCCCGTGGGAGGGTAAGCCTTCGGCTTCCGTGAGCAAGGCAATCGCACCAGACACTTCTTTTAAAGCTTCGGGGCTGTACTGAATCAAACTAGAATGCTTGAGAAATGTCTCGACCCCAAGGGCTGAGGAGTAACGCGCACCGCCACAGGTCGGCAAAGTGTGATTAGGACCTGCTAGATAATCTCCTACGGCTTCTGGAGTGGAATGCCCAATAAAAATTGCACCTGCATGACGGATTTGATCAATTAATTGCCAAGGCTCTTCGACTTCTAGTTCTAAATGTTCAGGCGCAAACTGATTTGAGAGTTCTGCAGCAGTTTTCAAGCTGTCAACAACGACGATTAAGCCATAATGCGCGATCGCCTTTTCGGTCATTAATCGGCGGGGATGATTTTCTAGCATCCGACTCACTTCTTCGCAGACGCGATTAGCAAGGCGCGAATCATTGGTGAGCAAGATTGAGGCTGCCATCTGATCGTGCTCAGCTTGAGCAAGCAGATCGGCTGCTACATAGGTAGGATTAGCACTGGCATCCGCAATAATTAATACTTCTGATGGCCCCGCGATCGAGTCGATACCTACTCGCCCAAATACTTGTTTTTTTGCGAGGGTGACATAGATATTTCCGGGTCCCGTGATCACATGAACCTTGGGAATGGTTTCTGTCCCATAGGCTAAAGCTGCGATCGCCTGCGCCCCACCCACACGATAAATTTCTTCCACCCCAGCTACTTGAGCCGCAACTAAAATTGCAGGATTAATTGTGCGCTCCTGCCCCGGAGGTGTCACCATCACAATCTTTTTTACACCTGCAACTCTTGCAGGTACAGCATTCATTAAAACTGTACTCGGATAGGATGCTTTCCCCCCAGGGATATAAATACCCGCAGCATCAACGGGCGTGTAGCGTTTGCCTAAAACTACGTCTTTATCGCCAAAATGCACCCAACTTTTTGGCACACGCATTTTATGAAAGTCTTCGATACGCTGATGCGCTAGTTCGATCGCTTTCAGCAAACCGCCTTTGACTTGTTGATAAGCCGCATCAAGCTCCGATCCACTAACGCGCAGTTCTGCGGCTGTAAAGTCTTGACCGTCAAATTCAGAGGTATAGTGCAGCAGGGCTGTATCGCCTTTGCGTCTTACAGTTTGGATAATTTCGGTGACGGTGGCTTCCTTGTGGATCATCTGATCGTCATAAATACGATCGCAAATCCGTTTGATTTCGGATTCTGCTTCAGTTCTCTGGGTGACAATTCGTAGCATAGATTGTGACGTAAGAAGCGATGATTAATCCTAGCTTAACCTGTATTCCCGTAAGTTGTGTGACCTAAAATCTAAAAAAGAGAGCTAGGATTTTTATTACAACGCTTTGCGCTCAAATCCAAACCAAGAGATTTTTGGAAAGTGTTGCTTT
>CALRWX020000017.1:0-49492 GCA_943371975.1 Pseudanabaena sp. UWO311
TTGATCAATGTCGGCTATGAGAAGAGATTGGGTACTAAGCCATCAAATTACACAAGGTACGCCTTGGGTAGTCAAGATCGTCCTAGCGACTGTGCCACTCTAACGACATATAATCCTACCTCTTAGGATTTATGTTTTGATAGTGCGGCGAAGCCGCACTATCAAAACATAAAATGAACAAGGGGCTTAAGCCCGTTACCTATCCTAAGTAAGGTTTTAAAATTCTACAAATGGCTTTGCTATTTGTAGAATTGATATTAGATCGTTCCTCATTAAGGTGATCCGCTATGCGAACAATAAATACTCGTTTATTCCTCATCAGGTATTTCCTATCTACGCAAGCAGGATTTTCGCTGCTAGAGGCGCTTATGGCAGTGGTTGTCGTGAGCATCCTTCTGACCGCGATTTTGCCAATGATTATCTTAAGCACAGCCACAAGAGTACAAGCAAGGCGAGTTGACCTTGCGACTCAAGCGGCTCGTGGTTACATTGATGGTGTGCGTTCTGGAGTAATTAATATTGTTGATGCCCCAGCTAATTCTTTAAATCTTTTTTTAAATCTTTTTTTAAATCTTTTTTTAAATCTTTTTTTAAATCTTTTTTTAAATCTTTTAGGCGCAAAAGTTCTCAACAAGATCTTCGAGAAGGGTGGCGAGGCGATCGCCATCGGTCATTTTTTAAGAATTTGCTCTCAAGGTTATTTGTAATTGGCGATCGCATGGCAGCAGGGGTAAAAGGATTTACCTTGATAGAACTTTTAGTTTCTATATTGATCTCTACTATTATCATTAGTACCCTGCTCGCCTTTACAGTCAATATAATGGAAACTGATCGCCGTGAGCAAGCAAAGGTGGAAACACAGGGAGATGTACAATCAGCACTAAATTTCATCGCTGACGATTTGCAAGAAGCAGTCTATATCTATAATGCCGATAGCTTAAACTACAACAGTGGAGCAGCATCTCCTGGCCCCGGCATTAAAAATCAGTTGCCAGATACTACTGTCGATGCAGTTTTTGCTTCGACTAAAAGCACTCCAGTTTTAGTGTTCTGGAAACGCAAGTATTTTGCACCCGATGCTGATGTCACTGTCAATGGAAGTGTAAAAAAAGTAGGCTGTCTGGAATACGGTACTACTACTACTAATTCAGCCCCTTCTCCTACGCCTGCTCCTACGCCTACTGCTACACCCGCACCTACTGCTACCTGTGACGGCGGAAATCCATTGGGAGCAGGACGCTACACCTATGCTCTCGTCGCTTACTACCTCATCTACGATAATCCTACGGGAGCAAACCCAACTTGGTCAAATGCCGCAAGGATTGGGCGTTGGGAACTTAGTGATGGTATTCGAGCAACCTGTCAAAATAGTGACATTGCTACCTGCTCTGATCCTAAGCCAGTAGCAAGGGTTGATGTCACAGCCGCAGGCGGAATAGCGGGTTCTAGTCAAGTCAACTATTGGACATTGCCTGATCAAGGTTTTCGCCCCTTTGATTCATCAGGTGGACTCATCGATGACCTGATGAATAAATGGACAAAAGCTCCTGCTGTTTATGCATCTTCTAATGTGCCGAAGATTTTAGTGGACTTTATTGATGATTCACCCTATTCCATAGATCAAGACGATGGCATTAGCGGTAACACTCTCACTGGCAATCCGCCCATTGAGATTTTGGTGGGACCAAATACTCCGAATACAAATAGAAGCCAAAATGTTGATTGTTTAGATGCTAACAAGGGTGTTGGCTCGGACTCGACCGCACCGACTGAAACTCAAAGAATTCCTAGTCCATTTACTGTCGGCGCACCTAGTAGTTTTTATGTCTGCGTGAATAGAACTCAAAATTCTGCGCGGATTTACCTGCGGGGTAATACATCAGCCCGCCTAAAATCCAATCAGACTGAATCCTTGAGAAGGATTTATGATGCCAATAGTTCATTTTTATCAACGGGTAATATAAGAGCCTTTGGAAGAGGCAAGGTTACTGTTCAATAAATTTAGATCGTATAAGTGGCTAGGCGCAATTAAATATAAAACCTTAAAAGCTGTATTACAGGCGCAGCATACAATACAGCTTTTAACTCTATTTTTTAATGCTCCAAGTGATGCCGAAATCCACAAATCGTTAAGGAGATATTTCAATGCTGTGGCTATCTAGAAAAAATCGAAAATTATCATCGCGTCATCGCGATCGCGGTTTCACTTTAATCGAAGCTTTAGTTGTCGTTGCCATGATCGGCATTTTATCGGCGATCGCTGCCCCCGGATGGCTGGGTTTTTTGAATAACAATCGCCTGAGTGCTTCTCAAAGTCGTGTATTTAGCACCCTCAGAGATGCCCAATCTACAGCGAAAAGAAGAGGTACTACTGTTGATTTCACTATTGGAAATGATGCAACAGGGGCGTATGTCACCGCATATGGTAAAACTCAATATCTAGAAAAAGGCGTAAAAGTTTTGAGCGTTACAAGTAACGTGGGTAGTGCTAATACTAATGTTACTTTACCAGCAACGATTAGGTTTGATGGCCAAGGTTTACCTGCATTAGCCAACGGTACTGCATTTTCCAATCTGACACCTCTGCGAATCACATTAAATCCTTTAAATGCTCTGAATACTGGCAACCTCAAGCGCTGTACCACAATTACGACAATTCTAGGATCAACAAAATCAGGCTCGGATAGTGAGTGTAACTAAAATGACTAAAACGACAAAAACTTCACATCTGCGAAGTTTTTGTCGTTTTAGTCACATTCGGTTTAATTACGATTTGTTAAGGTGAAAATGACAGGATAATTACACTTAAAAATCACGTAATACTATGTTACGCACTATGAGGGGACATCGCACAAGGATGCGCGATCGCCGCCGTAAAGTTAGGGGCTTTACGCTGATTGAGATTTTAGTGGTTCTAGCAATTATTGGCATTTTGGCAGCGATCGCTGCGCCGTCTTGGATCGGATTTCTGAATAATCAAAGGTTAAACTCTGCCCAAAGTAGAGCTTTTAGTACATTGCGCCTAGCTCAGAGCAATGCCAAACGCAACCAAACAATGTGGCAAGCCACTTTTAGGAATACACCTACAATTTCTCAATATGCTGTCCATCCCGTGCCTACTTTCACAACAAATAAAGCCTATTGGGATAACTTACCTTGGCAAAACTTTGATGAAGGTGTGCGAATTGTTGATAATGATGAATCACAGCCACGTACAACCTTAACCAAGTTAACAAGGATTCCTGAACCCGATGTATATCGTGTTCAATTTACCTCTCAAGGAATTCCAAATGGGCTTGGTGAATTGGGGCGGCTTACTTTTATTTCTAGGGTTGGCAATCGCCGCAAATGTGTAATTATCTCGACATTATTAGGCTCAATTCGCCAAGCCGAAAGCTCAGGATGCAATCAAACCTAGACGAAGATAGTATTTACCCGCCTTCGGCGGGTAAATACTAAGTAGCTAGGCATAAGAAAACTTAAAAAGCAAAGATTAAGATCCCCGACTTTTTTTGTGAATTTGCAAATTGTCTTTGCTTGCCTAGAAAAAGTCGGGGATCTGGGCATTTACAGGTTTCTTTTGCTGACCTACTTATCAGGTGGGGAAAATCATTATCTTTTTCTAGGTTTTGGAAGAATCGTTTCGATCGCTAAATCTTCGCTAAGCAAATAAGTAACTGCTTTTTCACTAAGTAGCATGGCTTGAGATAGTAGCGATCGCGCTGTACTATTAGTTGGGAAATAAAGCTGAATAATTTTACGCTTAATCAATGGTGATGTCGCGATGAGTGCGTTGCGAGCATTACGCCATTCTGCATCGGAACGACAAAAGATGCGCAGGGCAAGATCAACTGTGGGCTGTTTGCAATTGGTTTCGTCATTATTGAGGAAAGTATATAGCCTTTCATAACGACGACTAATTTCAGGCGCAAGACAAAGAACTAAGAGATCTCGCTCAAAGTGACCTAGCGCCAAATGATTGCATAGTGTGGGAATCGCTAGGCGAATATTTTTTTCGTGGCTAACGGCGAGGAGATCGCCATAACGTCCCAGAGGATGCACTATTGGTGTTTTTTTAGGGACGAGACTGCCGCCTTTAGATGGATCGATCGCAATAAAGCCCTTCCACCAATGACTCGAGGCGCGATCCGCCGCAGACTTAGCAACCCGATCAATTTCTTGATTGGTTTGTCGTTGTTTAGACAGCGATCGCATCAGGACGCGATCAAGCCATGCTAGTTCAGCTTTAAGGTAAGACCAATTATCAGCAAAAGGCTGCACTTCAGGGAAAGAAGAAACTTCACCTGTTTCCGCAATCATGCTACGCCTCGGCGCAAAGTTCCACGAATGAATATGCTCACAAATATACCGAAACTTAATAAGGCGATCGCTGCATTAGCGATAGTCATATTTCCCCAAGGAGCCGTAAAGACAACGCTATCCCATGCCCAATTACTATGAATATATACATAACGAATTGGTTCGATCGCCCAAGACAAAGGATTTAAGCTGGCAATCCATTGTAACCAAGTCGGCATAAAAGCAAGGGGAGCAAGGGCTGTGCTAGAAAACATCAAGGGCAAATTTACCAAGAAAATAAAGGCAAGCATTTCCTGATGTCCGGGCATAGCAAAGGCGAGTCCTAAACTCAACATCGTGAAGTCCACGATCAATAAAGTGAGAATCAGCGCCATAATCGCCAATCCACTCAAGCTGGGTAATCCTGCGCCCATCAAGCCACTAACCGTAACGATCGCCACCGTTTGCACCATGCTCAAAGCAATTATAAAAATGGCAGAAGCGGCAATAATAGAAAATCGTGATACTAAGGGCGCAACTAAGATGCGATTGAGAAAGCCAAATTCGCGATCGAACAACATTGGCAATCCTGAATTTAAAGCACTACTAAAAGCCGTAAAAACAATAATTCCTGCTGCCAAAAACTGAACATAGGTCTGACCATCGCCAACTAACCCCTTGGGCAAACCACTAAATAATGCCCCAAAAAGCAATAACCACATCAAGGGCTGCAACACACCTGCGATTAATGTCGTAGGACGACGACGCAATTGAATAAATAGGCGTGTAGTTAAAGCGCTCACCTCTTGCTGAAATTCTGCTGACAAGAAATTTGGGGTTGGACTTTTTTCAGCTATGACAAATTGCTTTTGCTCTAGTTCTTGAGTCGGTTCTTGAGATGGTAAGGGAGAAAGAGATGTTTGAGTCATAAGGTGTATTTGGACAAATTCGCCACAATACAATCATAACTTTAACTACAGAGAAATTTTTAAAAGGCTTGCATTGTAAGCTTTTTAAAAATTTCTCTGGTTTTTATGGCAGCGCAAAGCGCTGTATAGTGGTGAATATGGCGATCGCAGAATAAAAGGCTAACTATAGGATAACTATGTCAGGACATATCCTTCTTGTAGATGATGAACCCGGGCTCAGAGAGGCAGTGCAAGCCTATCTTGAAGATAGTGGCTTTGTGGTGCAAGTTGCCAACAATGCAAGGGACGCATGGCAAATGCTCGAACAAACTACCCCCGATCTAGTGATTTCCGACATCATGATGCCGCAGGTGAGTGGCTATGAATTTCTCAAGCAAATGCGTGAAGATGTGCGATTTCTCAATTTGCCTGTGGTCTTTTTGACGGCTAAAGGCATGACTAAAGATCGCATTGAGGGCTATAACGCTGGTTGTGATGCATATTTATCTAAACCCTTTGATCCCGATGAGCTAGTGGCGATCGCTGAAAATTTAATTGCTCGTCGCGCCATCCAATCTGTCACCGCCAACAGCAACACCTCAGAAATGAATGATCTGGCGGGACAACTAGCCGAAATCAAAGCCCTACTCAAGCAAAAGCCCGCGATCAATGTCACACCACCACCGATCAAAATTGAGTTTACCCCTCGTGAGCAGAGTGTCTTAGAGCTTGTAGTTGAGGGCTTAATGAATAAAGAAATTGCTAAGCGACTCGGTACAACCATTCGCAACGTCGAGAAGTACGTCAGTCGTTTATTTAGTAAAACTGGCACAAGCAGCCGTACCGAATTAGTACGCTATGCACTGCAACATGGCTTAATTGATGCTTACTCTTAAAAAAACAGACTGCACTTTGTGCAGTCTGTTTTTTAATGGGTGACCTGGGATTCGAACCCAGGACCAGCGGATTAAGAGTCCGATGCGCTACCACTGCGCCAGTCACCCATAAATTTGCTGGTTTGATTTCAGAGCGATTTATATATTAGCAAAGGTTTGCATAAATACATAACAAAACTTGAAATAAAGATTTTTAGGCAGATGGGTGATCGCCCATCTGCCTAAAAATCTCATGTTTTGACGTAATTATCTAACGCTATACTACAAGTGTCAAAGTAGCTATAAATCTAGACATTATGTTTAATTTTAGTAAAAATCGATTGGCAAAAAGGAGTGAAATGACAGATGTATCCAATCAAAAAGTTTACTCTATCTCTCAAGGACATGGGGCGAGAAGAATTGCTGCACCTCTGACACCTGAACACACTCCTGAACAGAAAATTGATCATGAAACAGCCAATCTAATTAACTGGCTAGCTCAAGAGCAAAATACTAATCCAGAAGTTGCCTTAAAGAAAGCTGTAGCTACGGCAGCCTATGTTCACGATCTTACTGTAAATGAAGAAGGTAAGCTGCTCGTCCTACTTAAAGACGGTTCAATTCATGAAATTCTATTGAAATAAGTAACTAGACGTGAATAATTAGCGATGTGCGACTTCGCCGCACATCGCTAATTATTCACCTTCCAATGTCTATTCTTAGAGTCAGAAAAGAGTAAGTGAAATAAATTTTGAAATATAAAAATACTAATCAAGAATTTTGATTATGCATCCTGAAGAACAAAATAGCCCTATTACTGAATTGAGTTCTGAGATAAATTTAACTGAGAAAACAGAACAAGATAGCGCTCAAAAAAATCAAAATATTGATTTATTAACCTTTTCTCCTTCATTGGATATACCAAGATTTGAAAAAACACCATTTAATATTCAAGAAAGACAGGAAAATACCCGTGCAGAGCTAGCTACCCGCTTGATTAGCATTCTTTCTAGAACTATAGTTGCTAGCTTTGGAATACTGATAGGCTTACTAATTATGTCAATTTTTGTTGATGAGAAAAAAAGTAATTCATTTGATAAGACCAGTTCTTTAGTAAAAGATTTAGCTACAGTTATCTTTACGGCTCAAATAGGTCTAGTTGGTACAGCGCTTGGTTTTTATTTTGGTTCTAAAAATAGTGCAGATTAATCGTGTTAAACACCATACTTAGAGGGCATTACAAGATTATTAGTCACCTTGGTGGTGGTGGGTTTGGGCAAACTTATCTTGCTGAAGATATTGACCTGCCCACTCATCCCATTTGTGTCGTCAAGCAGTTGAAACCTGTGTCTAAGGAGCCTGTGGTGTTGGAAGTCGCTAAGCGTCTTTTTGATCAAGAGGCAGAAATGTTGTATTCCTTGGGTTCTCATGATCGTATTCCCCGTCTGCTTGCTCATTTTCAAGAAGGCGAAGAATTTTATCTAGTGCAGGAGTTTGCTGATGGAGAAGATCTTACCCATGAGATTGGGAGAGGTATCAGATTGCCTGAAGCTTCGGCGATCGCCTTGCTTAAAGAAATTTTAGAAATACTCGGTTTTATCCATGAGCGCGGTGTTGTGCATCGTGATATTAAACCTGCAAATCTAATTAGGCGCAAAGGCGATCGCAAAATTGTGATGATCGATTTTGGTGCAGTCAAAGAAATCGGTGGTCTGGCTCTTGATTCCCAAGGCAATACAAATCTGACGATCGCGATCGGCTCCCCTGGATATATGCCGATTGAGCAAATTAATGGCAAACCCCGTTTGAGTAGTGATATTTATGCCGTGGGCATGATCGTGATTCAGGCGATCACAGGTAGTGAGACACGAATATTTACTGAGCATCCAGAAACTGCGGAAGTAATGTGGCGCGATCGGGTGCAGGGCAACTACTCAACCCAATTTCTGGATATCCTAGACAAAATGGTGCGCTATGACTTTCGCCAACGTTACCAAACGGCGAAGGAAGTATTAACAGCGATCGCCCCTCTGTCGAGCATTAATGACCATGACTTACCAACTTTAATTAGTAACCCATCTAATAGTGATGCGAATAATGCTAGTGATAGTTCAACGATTATTGCTATCCCTCAAGCGGTAAGGAAAACAAAGGATTTATCCACAAATGCTCAAGAATCGCCATCCGTTAGTCGATTTAATTCCAGTAATGTCAGCAAAATTCAACAGCAAAAAGTTGATCGTGGAAAAAAGTTTTTGATTGTTGGCGGAAGTATAGTTGCCATCTTCACAATTGTAACAACAGTGAAATTGATAAATTCATCGGCTAAGCCAATAGTTACCAATTCTGCAATACCAACTCTGTTACCTTCCACTCCTCCAATAATCCCTGCGTCAACGCCTAGTCCTGCTAAATCTGCCGAAGAACTTCTTGCTCAGGCAATATTACTCAATCGCAATGACAAACCACAGGAAGCTCTCGCTAAGAGCGAAGAAGCCTTAAAGTTAGATCCCAATAATGCTGATGCTTGGGCTGCCAAAGGATTTTCTCTAGACCGACTAGATCGTGATCGTGAGGCGATCGCCGCATATGATAAGGCGATCGTAATTAAGCCTGAGTTTCCTTTTGCTAGACAAAATCGCGCTCTTCTGGAAAGAAAGCTTAAATCTAGAAAGAAATAATTTAGATTAGGAATCAAATCGTCAGACTATAAAGCTATCCCAAACCAACTATAGAACTATGAGCAATTTATCTAATCTGCAACGTCATGATGGTAGAACTTGGGATCAACTACGCCCTGTACAATTACAGCAACCATTTACTACAGCTCCTGCTGGTTCTGTATTGGCAAAATTTGGTGATACCCAGTTAATTTGTACTGTGTCAATTGAAGAAGGTGTACCAAAGTTTTTGACTGGTAGTAACCAAGGCTGGCTAACGGCTGAATATAGAATGCTTCCTGCCTCCACCATTCCTCGTCAACAGCGTGAATTTACAAAGTTATCAGGGCGTACTCAAGAAATTCAGCGACTAATCGGGCGTAGTCTTCGGGCAGCCCTAGATATGACTGCGATCGCAAATTACACCTTTAGCGTTGATGTTGATGTATTGCAAGCCGATGGTGGCACGCGCACAGGCGGTATCACGGGCGGCTTTATTGCTCTTAAGTCTGCCTGCGATCGCTTACTTGCAGAAGGTAAAATTACGCGATCGCCAATTCGGAATGCAGTCGCGGCTGTCTCCGTTGGCTTAATTGATGGCAAACCAATTTTGGACTTAAATTACCAAGAAGACGTTGCAGTAAGCGTTGATATGAATGTGGTGATGGACAGCTCTGGCAAGCTCATCGAAGTGCAAGGTACTGGCGAATCAGATACTTTTACGCGATCGCAACTCAATCAAATGCTAGATGTTGCGGAAAAGGGAATAAAAGAGCTATTAGCGCTTAGCTGTTAGCAATTATAAAAAAGGGAGCGCAATGCGCTCCCTTTTTTATAATTGCTTTAAATAACTCAATAAATCTGCCATATCCTGCGGACTTGGTTGAAACTGAGGCATGGGTGGAGTTTCACCACTGACAACCTGTTGGACTAACTTTGCATCGGACTTACGCTCAGACACACCATGCAAATTCGGTCCCACCTTCCCATTTGCCCATTGTCCATGACAAGCTACACAGTTCATCACAAAAATCGAACGCCCCTGTACTGGATCGCCAGAGAGTTCTAATACTGATTGGGTATAAGGATCAAGGGCGGGACGCAATAGAAAGATGACGATCGCGATTATCGATATCAAAAAGAACGCGATCGCTATAAATTTGGACTGAAGTGGATTTGCATCAGAATTTCTCAAGCCCTTATCTGATGGCTTGTCTAGTATCACATCAGCTATCGCATCAGCGTCCTTTGTCAAATTTGACCCTTCATTAATCACAATTGTTAAACCTAGCGAACGGTTCAGTCGAAACCTTTACATAGACAGTATCAATAGCTTACTAGAGGTTAAGTATGCGCTGCAGCGCACATCACTCATCTTGTTGCTCTAAAATTTCCTTAACTTAAGTACTAATAACATATCTTAAAGAAAGTATAAGAAATTAAATCGCTATTAGAAGTTAAATAAAAACTAAGTTTTGCCATGAAATAATTTCTTTTTCTAGGATTTAGCCAAACTAAAGTAAATAGAGGGGCAAAGCATACCTATTTACTTTAGTTATGTCTGGTACGTCACGTTCTATAATTCAAAAGCACAATAATAAGAAAAATTTAAAACATAGGAAAGAGTTAATTATGGGAGGAAATGATCGCTTGCTACGGGCAGCAAGAGGTGAAGTACTGGATCGTCCACCAGTATGGATGATGCGCCAAGCAGGAAGATATATGAAGGCGTATCGTGATTTGCGCGAAAAATATCCAACATTTAGAGAGCGTTCAGAAATCCCTGAACTCGCAGCCGAAATTTCTTTGCAGCCATTTCGTGCTTTCCAACCCGATGGCGTAATCATGTTTTCCGATATCCTCACCCCCCTCACAGGTATCGGCATTAACTTTGACATCATCGAAAGCAGAGGACCAATCATCGAGTCCCCAATCCGTACTCAAGCTCAGGTTGATGCATTGACTGAGTTTGATCCCGATACGGCAGTTCCATTTATCCGTAAAATTTTAACTTCGATCAAAGAAGAAGTTAAAGATCAAGCAACGATTTTAGGCTTTGTGGGCGCACCTTGGACATTAGCAGCCTATTCCGTGGAAGGCAAAGGTTCTAAAGATTATTCGGTGATCAAAGCCTTGGCATATAAGGAGCCAGCAATCATCCATAGCTTTTTGACGAAGATTGCGGAGATGATCGGTACTTATGTGATCCACCAGATCGAATGTGGCGCTCAAGTCGTGCAGATGTTTGACTCTTGGGCGGGACATCTTTGCCCAACGGATTATGAAACTTTTGCCGTGCCTTATCAAAAGCTAGTCGTAGACAAGGTGAAGGCAAAATATCCTGATACTCCATTGATTCTCTACATTAGCGGTAGTGCAGGTGTACTAGACCGTATGCCCAAATCGGGTGTAGATATCATCAGTGTGGACTGGACTGTGGATCTTGCGGAAGCTCGCGATCGCATTGGTCGTCATATTCCTGTCCAAGGCAACCTTGATCCCTGTGTACTTTTTGCTGAGCAAAGCTATATTCGCGATCGCATTCTGGAAGTTGTCGCTAAGGCTGGCAATAAGGGACATATCATGAACCTCGGACATGGTATTTTACCCAACACACCTGAAGACAATGCTCGTTTCTTTTTTGAGACTGTTAAGGGTCTCAAATACTAAATAAAAAAGGCGGCGCATCGCGCCGCCTTTTTTATTTAGAGATATTTTTGCAAAATTACTTTTAAGCGATCGCGACTTGCCTCAGACACTTTACTCAAATCGGTCAAGATTGAAGTTTTTAGCGCATGGTGGGCTTCTGATTTGGGTGGATTGGCGGCAATTTTGGCGACTGCATTTTGAATTACCTGTTGGGCATTGACCGCATTTTTATGTAAATTTTGGATAATCATTTCTACAGTGACGCTTTCGTGATCCTCATGCCAACAGTCGTAATCGGTGACTAGGGCGATCGTCGCATAAGCAATTTCCGCTTCACGGGCGAGCTTTGCCTCAGTGAGATTAGTCATGCCAATTACCTTAGCGCCCCAACTGCGATAGAGCAATGACTCCGCCTTAGTTGAAAAAGCGGGCCCCTCCATACAGAGATAAATACCGCCCTTATGGACTTTGTTCCGACCTAAATCAATGGTTTCGGCTGCGGAAGCAACGACTGATAAAAGAGACTTACAAATAGGTTCGCCAAAGGCAACGTGAGCAACAATGCCTTCACCAAAGAATGTCGATGTACGACTGGTGGTGCGATCAATAAATTGGTCAGGAAGCACAATATCGAGGGGACGGGCATATTCCTGTAATGAGCCAACTGCCGAGGCGGAGATAATATATTCAACACCCAGACTTTTCAGCGCGTAGATATTGGCGCGATAGGGAACTTCGGTGGGTAGTAAATGATGCGATCGCCCATGTCTGGCTAAAAAGACTACGGGTGTCCCTGAGAGCTTGCCATAGATAAAGGCATCTGAGGTTTTCCCAAAAGGAGTATCGATATTAATTTCTTGAATATCAGTTAGGGCGGACATTTTGTAAAGTCCACTGCCACCAATAATGCCGATTTGTGCGTTAACTGTCATAGGGTTTATGAATTTTGCAAAATTTTTGACATAGTTCTAGAGGTGAACTTACCATAAAGTCTTTAGAGACTAGCTATAGAATAAAGAACGGATTTTTTGTTTATGGTAAAAATTTTAGACTTTTGTCTTAACCTGTAATTCCCTTAATAAATCTTTTAGCTGTTCTGTAGTAGCCTGATACACCGAACTACAGAAATGGCAGGTAGCTTCTGCTCCTTTATCCTCATCAATCATGGTGCGGAGGTCTTCTGCGCCAAACATTTTCATCGCTGCTAACATGCGCTCTTCAGAGCAAGGACAACTAAATCGCACATCTTTACTCAAAGGCAAGATATCCAAATTCATATCGGCAAAGATTTCTAGCATCACATCTTCGATCTCCTTGCCTTGGATGAGTAAATCTCTGAAGGTTGGCAGATCACTTTTTGCATCTAGTTGAACAAGCAAATCCTCTTGCGACAAATTAGAGGTTTTCGCCGCCCGTAATGTCGCTTTAGGCATGATTTGCAATAACATTCCTGCTGCTACGGTTACAGGTGTTTCGTGATTATTGGGATCAATTACTTCCGTAAGAATTAATTTTGAATAGGTTTGCTCAGAAGAGGCTAAGTACCAAGCGACATCGTTAGCAATATCACCTGCAATCAACTCAACAGTGCTGCTGTAGGGTTCACCATAGCCGACATCACGCATTACCTTAAAAAAACCTGTTGCGCCAACAGCTTGACTAACATTTTGTTGGCCATCCGCAAGAGCTGCCAATTCAAATTGAGGGTTGCTGACAAAGCCGCGAACCGTGCCATCAAAACCAGCATCCGCATAGACCAGACCGAGACCACCATCTCCTGCTACTCTGACATTGACTCTAGCTTGAGGTTGCTTCATATTTGAGGCAAGCAATAGGCTGGCGCTCATGGTACGACCAAGTGATGCGATAGCCACTGCCGACAACTGATGGCGGCGATAGGCTTCATTAAGGGATTGAGTAATATTCACGCCAATGACACGGACTCTGCCGTCGGCTGTGAGGGCGCGAATTAAGCGATCGTTCATTATTTTTTCTAGCGTCCATATATTAAATAGATAACTCTATGTTATCGCTATTGCCATATCAGATCCAAAAAACTGTGGCGTACGCCACAGTTTTTTGGATCTGAATTATGACTAGCTATTTAACATTTACGAGAGATTGTGATCGCTCCCAAAGAACTTTTCCGATTTTAGCGAAATCTAAAATTTCCGCCCCTACTTCTAGCAAATCTTGCCACTTAACATCGCGATTAAATAGTAACTTTCTCACCTTAATTAATGCTTGTTCTCTCTCGTAGCGAATTTTGGAAAACATTAAAGGATCGACATTCTGATAGCTCATGTTACGAACTTCTAACATTGCCTCATGAACAATGATGGCAACTTCAGAACCAATATTCAGTTGAGCGTAATGACGTAAATTCTCTAGTCCTTTTTCTGAGGTTGAATATAATGTGGGCAGACGGTTTAAGGTGAGCGCAAGCACATCTTCAAGGCGAATAAATTTGAGTTCCGCAGGTGGAAAATTTTGCGCCCTATTTTGCACCATTCTAATTACTAATCTCTCTAGAGAATGCACAATATGATTAGATTCCATCATATATACATCATATTCTCTTTGCTTGGATTCGCTAGTTACAATAGATTTGTGCTGAGTTTTTTTTAAGTACATTTGAGCATTAGACTGCGTTCCCCCCAAAAAATCATACTTACTAAGCTGTGGCGAATAATTTCCCGAATGAAATTTAGCGATCGCACTTTCAAAAGCTTCTTCTAATGCCTTGGGTACATCAAACCACTCCAAATTTTGCCAGCCTAATAACCGTTGGATACCAAGCAGAGCATAGGGTGCATTGGATAACTCAATATCTGCTAAAGGTTGCGATTGACGCAGTGGATCGCGGCGAACAGCGATGAGTGCTTGGCGAGTAATTTTAGTTATGTTGGCTTGCATTGCCATGCATTCTTGCCTCTTTTGCATTAACCCCACATCTGTTGATGCAAACATTGGAGGTAATCTGTTTAAAGTATAGGCAACGACTTCATCAATATTGTATTTATACCTAATCCCACTACCTAAGCCCTGAATCTGAGCATTAGCTTCTTTATAAACAAATTCAATTAGAACGTTGCGGCAAGATTCCATATAACTTAGAAATTATGAATGTAAAATTGTAGACATTAATATGCTCTCTGCCTTCAACAAATAAGCTATTCCCTCTTTTCCATTTCCATGAATATAACCCTTAATATAAGGTTTAAGTGCTGTTGGCGTGGAAAAAATATTATTCTCAATCTGCTCATGGGAAAAGTGAACAGTTCCTAAAATATTAGGTACAATTAAAGCAAGTGAGCGTTGATGGGCAGAGATCAGAATTACCTCATAAAGCTGATTGTTTGGATTGATTGGCTGCAACCCCAGCAGCATTGATAAATCAATTGCCCAATACACGCGACGGTGACGACTTAAAATCCCTAAAATGCAAGAAGGTTTGTTTGGCACAGGCATGACATGGGTTGACCTAACAGTCAAAACCTCCTGCGTAAATTCACTTTCGAGCAAGCCAATGGTTTGATAGTCGATAGCAAACTTCAAATAGGTATTAAGTTTTACTTTAGACTGGTCATCTGTTTGGACATTTTGGTGATTTGCTTGCTCGAAAATCCTGTACATGGATATATGTCAACTTTAGTAAACATATCATAGATCAATAGCTATCATAATCATCATTTGTATACAGCAAGAATGCTGATATTTAGGAACTGAGTTATACTTGGTTTGGGCTCAGACTCAATAGATTTAGGATTACTATAAGTAACTCAGCCCCAGATGTTGTTACACCAGCATAACGAGCCGAACAACAATCTTAGAATCTTTAACTACTTATAAGCTTTTGTTTTTACAAACACTACATAAAGAAAAAATATGGATCGTCGCAAGTTAATTTCTTGGTTTGGTTTAGGATGGCTGGTTAGTTTGCTACCTTCAGCCCTGACTGGTTGCACTGACGCTACTCCAAAAGCATCAGTTACACCCACAGCCCCCGAAACTATTGCTGCTGCACCTAAGGGTAATTATCAAGCGATCGGTACAGTCGCAAAACTTGATCAGAACGGTACATTGGTATCCTCTGAGAAGAAAATAGCCGTAGTCCGCGATCCTAAAGATAAGAATAAAATACTTGCCGTTAATACAACCTGTACCCATAAAGGTTGTGCTGTGGCTTGGCAATCTGACAAAAAACAGTATGTCTGTCCTTGTCATGATGCTGAGTTCTCTGCCGATGGTGCAGTTCTTGGAGGACCTGCGAAGAAGCCATTAGAAATCTATCCTGCCAAAATCGAGAATGGTCAAGTATTAGTCAGCATATAATTTTTTGTATGAGGTGGCTTAAAGTACTGTTTCTGATTTTTAGGATAATTTAGGATGATTGGAATGGGGAAAATCTTTCTAATCTAGAATTGAGATAGGGTGATGATGAACTGATATTAGCGCAGTTCATCATCACATTTTTTATAGTCTAAGGATTTGAGATGTTGGAATTATGAAGAAATTTCTGCTCACTTGCTTGTTTGTTGCAGGTTTGTTTTGGACACTTTCGACTTATAAAGGTTTAGCCGACCAAGGTCAATTTGACTCAATGGTCTTAAACTTTCGAGATAACTTGTCCCCTGCACAGGTCGATCGCGAACTAAAGGAGATCACTTCAAAATATGGGCTTGAGCCAAATTTTAATAGTGCTTTTTCTAAGGGAGATAATCTTTATGTTGTTAAAGGCAATACTCAAGTCCTTGAAAAATTGAAGCAATCTAAAGAACTAAGTGAATTGACGGAATATGTCGAGGCGAATTACGTTTATTCGACTGATTTTTTTGGCGGTACAACTCCTAATGATCCTATGTATAAGGATCAATGGAATCTTAAAGCGATCGATGTAGAGAAAGCTTGGGCAAAAACTAAAGGAAAGGGTATTACTGTCGCTGTAATCGATACAGGTGTCAGCAAAGTTGATGACTTAAAAAGTACTAATTTCGTGAAGGGTTACGACTTCGTGAACGATCGCGAAGATGCCAGTGATGACAATGGGCATGGAACCCATGTGGCTGGGACGATCGCCCAATCAACTAATAATAATTTTGGTGTGGCAGGAGTTGCCTACGAAGCAAATATTATGCCTCTAAAGGTACTTTCGGCATCGGGGGGCGGCACGATTTCCGATATTGCTGAAGCAATTATTTTCGCGGCGGACAATGGCGCAAATGTGATTAATATGAGCCTTGGTGGTGGTGGGGAAAGCAAACTCATGCAAAAAGCGATCGATTATGCCTACAAAAAAGGCGTGACAATCGTTGCAGCCGCAGGTAACTCTAATCGTAATGCTGCGTTCTATCCTGCTCGCTATCCTAAGGTAATTGCCGTATCTGCTACAAATTCTACTGGAGAGAAAGCGTCTTATTCTAATTATGGTGCGGGTGTCGATGTGGCGGCTCCTGGAGGCGCGATCGCGAGGGGGAAGAATGGTGAGAATGGGGATCTGTCGGGTGGAATCTTGCAAAATACCATCGATCCTAAAACTAAGAAGTCCGTATTTCGTTCTTTTCAGGGTACGAGTATGGCATCTCCTCACGTTGCAGGTGTAGTCGCTTTGATCGAAGCATCGGGCGTGAAAGATCCAGAGAAAGTACTGCAAGTTCTCAAGCAGTCTTCGCGCAAAGTTGCTGATGATACTCTAAACTATTATGGTGCAGGGCATTTGAATGCGGCGGCGGCAGTTAGTTTAGCTTCTCAAGGACAATTGGGAGTTCCTGATTTTTTACGATGGGCGCGGGATAATGGCTATTTGAGTCCACGCTTTTGGGTTGATGGTGGCGCGATCGCTTTAATTCCCAAATTAATTATGGTAATTGGTTCCTATTTACTAGCATGGTTAATTAATCGCTGGTTGCCCTTCCGTTGGAATTGGTCATTTTCTAATGGAATTTTCTTTGGTGGCGCAGGTTTATTTTTTTTAAGGGGCTTCTATTTATTTGACATTACCCAATTACCTTTCCGTATTGCAGGAAGTTCTCTACCTGATCTCGGCAATGCTTTTTCTAATACAAATGCGCTAAATCCAATTACAGCAAGCGTTTTATTACCATTAGGCTTACTAGTGATCTTATTGGGACATCCAGAATGGAAGTGGTTTGCGATGGGTTCGGCGATTGGAACTTCCGCTTGTCTCGCTACAAGTGCTATGTTAACACCACAAATGATGTGGATTGGTGATGGCTTGCCCGCGATCGCTTTCCTTAGTGTCAATGCCATTCTTTGTTTTGGTTGTGCCTATCTATCGATTAAATCAGAAACTGCTAATATTTGAGAGAAAGTGAGCGCGTTGCGGTGTGATGCCTCCAGCTACACTGGAGGCATCACAATCTTGATTAGCTAAGCTACTTATTTGAACTAAAAGATAAAAAAAATGAATATTCAAATTGCTGGCACTGTGGAATATATTGATATCGGTACGGGAACTTGGGCGATCTTAAGCGATACCGATGAACAGTATGAAATTTGGCAGCCTGCCCCTGAAGCGATTTTGCAAGAGGGTTTGAAAGTCACAGTCACTGCCAAAATCCGTGATGATATCATGTCAATGGCAGCGATCGGTGATGTGATTGAAATCGAAGATTTTCACATTGTTTAGCGCAAATAGATGTTGCTTTATGGCGGAACACCCCACACATGAATATTGCAATCTTCACCGCCACTAACAAGGGTTTGTCCATCCCGACTTAGAGCGATCGCATTGATCAACTTGATATGTCCATTCAGTACTTGAATTGGTTCACCCGTCTCTAAATTCCACACGCGAATTTCTTTATAACTAGCACTGAGCAGTGTTTTGCCATCACGACTAATAACTAGTGACTTGACCCAGCCCCAATGCCCTTCAAGGGTACGGATTGCTCTCCCCGTTTGCAGATCCCAAACCTTAATCCTTGTATCGAGACTGACACTTACTAAGGTGCGTCCATCGGGACTGATGGCGAAGGAGAGAACTCTTGCTGAATGTCCAATAAATTCCCAACGTAGTTTGCCTGAGAGTACATCCCATACACGAATGGTCGTATCCCAACTACAACTAGCGATCGCTTTGCCATCAGGACTAAGCGCGATCGAATCAACAAGGCTAGTGTGACCACGCAGAGTCTGGATCTCTGTTCCAATTTTAATATCCCAAAGCTTAATTGTGGTGTCTTGGCTACCCGTAACAAGGTTTTTTCCATCGGGCGTAATCGCCACCGAGTTAACATAACCAATATGTCCAGTTAAGGTCAGCAGTTGCTTTCCCGATCGCGCATCCCAAAGTTTTATAGTTTTATCGCGACTGCCGCTTGCCAAAATCCTGCCATTGGCACTAAGGGCGATCGATGTAACGATATGATCGTGCCCACGAATTACGCCAATCTGTTTAGGTTGATTTTTCTCTTTGCCTATATCCCAAACTTTAATCTTGAAGTCGGCTCCAGCACTATATAAAATGCGCCCATTGGCAGATAAAGCAAGAGAAACAATCGCTTCTTCATGACCTTGTATAGTCTCAACAATATCAAAGAGATGGTATTGGCTATAGTTCGCTACGATTTGGCGAATATGGGCTTCAGGTCGCCGCCAGAGCAACCATAAAGCAGTGCGCTGAACCTTGAGGGATTGATCTCCTAGACCTTGCAATACTAGGTTTAAACCTGTTTCGCCATAGTTGAGGGATTCTCTCAAAGCCGAAATTCTGGGCGCGATCGCGGGACTAGCTAGTCTTCTTTTAACGCCTTCAATTCCACCTAAAACCACAGCACCCATCGGCGGCGGCATTTGACCACCAAGGACGGCATCCTGTGATTTTGGCTGCTGCTTTGAGATCATAGAATTAGACCTAGATAATCACCCTAAGAGTGATTATCGGAATTAAGCAGCTTTAGCGAGTACTTCTTCTAGAGAATACTCAATATCTGAAAGTTGATATTCGCCATAAACTTCACAGGAGTTATTAGGGCTTTCGATCAACTTGATACTATGTAATTTTGCACCAATCTCACGAATTGGCTGGGTCAGCACCTTTTGGATATAGACCGCGATATTTTCAGCAGTCGGCACAACCTCTGCAAAATAAGGAATATCTTTATTTAAGAAAGTGTGATCCATCGGATCAAGGACGTATTCCTTAAGTGCGTTTTGAAAATCGCTCAAGTCCATAATCATGCCAGTACGAGGATCGATTTCACCAGATATAGAAACCTCTAAATGGTAATTATGACCATGACCATGTACACGAGCGCATTTGCCATAAATAACAGTATTTTCTTCGAGCGAAAGTGTATCCAATGCGAGGCGATGGGCGGCGGAAAAGTGAGTGCTAATCGTTAAATGTGCTTGCATGTCGTTACCTTGATAGTCAGCCCAGAGTTCAGGATGTTCATATAAGCGAATATTGACCAATGGCAGATGTGGTGCTAAACGCTGCCAAATCACACGGGCAATATTTTCAGTGGTGGGTAAGGTTTGTTGAAACTCTTCCCATGCTTGATTGAGATAGGAAAAATTTAGTTGAGTTGTAACTTCTCGGGCGATCGTGAGCTTAACATCAGAAAGATTAAGCACCATGCCTGTATGGTCAATTTCTCCCTGCATTCCAACGTACAGAACATAGTTATGACCGTGGGGCGGAAAATTGGTACAGGCTCCAAATTTGGCGAGATTATCCTCATCGGGAATTTCGGGCAGCCAGTAGCGATGACTCGCAGAAAACTCGGCGCGGCGATTAATTACACATTTAGCCATCAGGAATAAGTCATCAAAACAAAGCTTGATGAATTGTAAATTTATATGAATACGTTAACATTTTCAGCGTCTAAATCCAAACTCAGTCCATTTATCGTAATTATTTAGCAATAAGTTTTTCGGTACATAAGCGATCGCCTCTCGCAGAGCAAGCAAGCTATGATTAACGTGAGTTCAAGAAACGATAGAAAAACATTATGGACTTATTATTTAGCTTTGCGATCGGTGCGGGTGTCTTTTTTGGCATCGGCAGCAAATCTTTTAAAATTGTGAACCAAGGCGAAGAAGCACTGGTTGCATCCTTTGGTAAATACAAACGTAAACTTCCTGCTGGACCTCACTTCATCCTGCCTTTTATTGATGATGTCAGCTACAAAGGCTCAATCAAAGAGCAGGTGCTAGAAATTCCGCCGCAACAATGTATTACTCGCGATAACGTCTCAATTACCGCCGATGCAGTTATTTACTGGCGTGTGGTTGATATGGAAAAGGCTTTTTATCGTGTGGATAATTTACGTCAAGCCATGTCAAATATTGTCTTGACCCAAATTCGTTCAGAACTCGGTAGATTAGAGCTAGATGAAACATTTACAGCAAGGAGCAAAATTAACGAAATTTTATTGCGAGATCTTGACGATGCCACCGATCCTTGGGGCGTAAAGGTGACGCGCGTTGAGTTACGCGATATTTTGCCTGCTAAGGCTGTGCAAGAAGCCATGGAAATGCAAATGACGGCTGAGCGTAAAAAACGCGCTGCGATTCTCACCTCGGAGGGCGATCGCGAGGCAGCGATTAATAAAGCCAAAGGTTTAGCTGATTCGCAGTTGTTAAATGCGGAAGCTTCTCAAAAGTCAGCTATTTTAGAAGCTGAGGGTCAGAAACAATCGCGCATTTTACGCGCTGAGGCAGAGCGGCAAGAGCAGGTACTCAAGGCACAGGGCACAGCCCAAGCGATGCAGGTACTATTGCAGTCAATGAAGGGCAATGCTCAAGCTAATGAGGCTTTGCAATTTTTGTTAGCTCAGAGCTATATCTCGATGGGTACAACCATTGGTTCTAGTGACAGCAGCAAAGTAATGTTTATGGATCCGCGATCGCTGCCCTCAACTTTAGAAGGTTTGAAATCAATTGTTGATGTCCCAGAAGCAGGAAATTGGACTAAATAATACTGAGCTAAATAATTAATGCACCTGCGGCTTAGACTACGCTAGCTGAGCGTAGTCTAAGCTATATAACTTGGTGGGACATTTTTTATCAGCAAGTGCCAAAACAATAAAAAAGTCTCCCGAATCGAGACTTTTTTATTAGACTGATGGACTAATCGGAATCCGTTTGAGTAAATGATATTTACAACCTGCGGCGAGAATATGCACACGCAAATTATGGATGGTTAAAGGCGCTGATCCACTGACCCATAGCTGATTGCTATAGGATATTTCCCCTGGATCAACTACGGTGACAGTACCACGCCCCAACACCCGCATGGTGTTATTTGGCTCAAAGATGGCAACAGTATCTTCATCGATGCCAATACCAATTTTGTCAGGATGAGCAGCGATCGCGGTCATCAGACGCGCCATCCGATTACGATTGTGAAAATGTTGATCGACAATGATTTCAGGCAAGATATTCAAGCCCGTACTCATATTGACCAGTTCCTTATAGGGAGACTCGCCGCTACTACCACCAGAAATCATGTGATAGCCCATTGCCGCCGCGCCAGCACTTGTGCCAGCGAGAACTAAGCGTTTTTCAGTAATTCGTTTCGCTATCGTGATCGCAAAGGGCGTATCGGCAATCAATCCACATAGGCGCAATTGATCGCCACCAGTCATGAAAATACCTGTAAACCGATCTACCAATGCTTCGGCAGCAGGATAATCATCATTAGGACGCTCACGAATATCTAATACCTCGATAGCTCTTGCACCAAGATCAGTGAAAATGTCATGATAAATTCGTCCAATAATATCTGGCTCTCTTGAAGCACAAGGAATTATGGCAATACGAGCTTTCAAGCCACCAGAACTTTCTACAAAGGCTTTGAGAATCTTGCGGTCTTGGACTTTATCCTCTCCACCACCAATTACCATTACCGCCGACTTAATAATTTTCGTCATGCCGCTTTCTATTGCCACATCTTCATCTAAGTTCAGCATATTAGCAGATTGGTCAACAAATTTCTTGAGGCGGTCAATTAGGTTAACGTCTTGACTCATTTTTTGCTTCTGCTGACTCCCCAATGGTTTTAATTACCTCCATTGATGACTACGTAGCTAGCAACATGGCTAGACACAGGTAGATTGTATAACTTTTGTGATGCTAAAGAATAATATTTAATACAAATTTGATAAAAATTTGGGGGATATGCCCCCAAACAAAATCTAAATTAATCACTTTGCCAACATTCATGACTTAATAAATCACAAATGTGATCGCGTAACAGATAATGGTTTTTCTCTAGTTCTCGCTCAATCTGGCTCCATTCGCGATCGCGAAAAAATTTACAAAGGGTATGAATAGGTTGACCTCTTGTCAGCCTGCCACTTTCGAGTAGATGCCTTACTTCGTCTTGAATCGCACTAATGGAGTAGTAAAGTGAGTGAAACATGACCAAAACTCTCTGTGCTAAGTTTCTGTTTAAAATGTCAAGATTATATTAGATTACTCAAATTAACCTAATCAATATTTTTATATCGCTTTTCAGTATATAGGATTATTTTCTCGCCTTCGGCGCGGCAATAAGCCCTTACTTCACTGGACTTGGAAATGCTATATAGCAACCCTAAATTAGTTGAGAGAAGCTTTGACTTTGCTCAGTCAAAGCATCCCCATAGCTGAGAGAAGTCGAAGGTCTATGTTCCTCATAAATGTCTCGCAATTGATTTAGAAATGCTATATCTAATTATCCGTATTAGAAAATACAATGCCTATATTATCTTCCCATGAGGCTTTGCTATCTTTATAAAATTCAATGAAACGCAAAGAAATTTAAAGACAAAGAAATTAATTTTTTGTGATGCGGCGTAGCCACACCACAAAAAATTGGTAAAGCTAAACTTTTTGGACAAAGGTTTTGCCTAGTAACCCTTGAGGGCGAACCAGTAAAACAATAAAAAGTAAAGCAAAGGCGACAGCATCTTTGTAGGCTGATTGATCAGACGGAACAAAGGATTCGGCAAGTCCTAGTAGCACACCACCAACAACTGCGCCTGGAATATTACCTAAGCCACCAAGGACAATCACTGCTAATCCTTTTAAACCAAAGCCGATTCCAAAGTAGGGACCAGCAATACTAACACTTGAGCCAACTAAAGTTCCCGCAAATCCACCTAAGAAACCTGACACAAAGAAAGTAAGCAGAATAAAAAAATCGGTATTAATTCCTAAAAGGCTAGAGGTAGTAGCATCTTCAGCAACTGCTTTCATCGCTTTACCTAGCTTAGTAAAATTAATCGCATAGGTAAGAATTGATAAAATGATTACCGATACGCCAAAAATGACGATTTGGACGGTACGAATGGATATCGGTTTATCGATTGTGCCAAAATTGATCGCAGGAGGTAGACTGCCATAAATATTGGCAGGGAAGTTATAGCTCTCAGCACCTACTAAGTATTGAATAATATTGACGATCACGATCGCTACACCCAAACTTGAAACTAGAGTAAGTAAAGAGTCCGCCTTGCGATCGCGCAGAGGACGAAAAGCAATCCGTTCGATCAAGACGCTAACACCACCAGCTAACAAGCTGCTCACAAAAATGGCAACAAAAAACGGTAAATGCAGTTCTTTAGGAAGAGATAGGTTTGCGAGAATACCATTAAATCCAAATGTGCCGCCGCAAAGCACATAAGTAAAATATGCCCCAAGGGTAAATACAGCGCCATGAGCAAAGTTAATAATCCCTAAAATCGAGAATACTAAAGTGTATCCGAGGGCAAAAATGGCGTAGACACTGCCAATCGATAAGCCGTTTGCGAATTGCTGTAAAAATACAGAAGAGTCCATTGAGGGTTTTATGGGGTTTTTAAAGAATTCTACACTTGCGATCACCAGTCTGCTGATCGCCTTGACGATTACACCGACAACATCAGCGATCGCCACCTTGAGTCGTCCACATACTAAACCAAATGCCAAACCAAATATCACACAAAACCTAGAAAGTGAACAACAAACCCTGATCGCTGCTAGTGATCGATCGCCAATCCAATTGCCTGATACGGGCGTACAAAATGATAGCTGGAGTTGTGGACCTAACTCGGCGGCGCGGATATTACGCTATTACGGGCATGAAGTGGACTATGCGCTGGTGAGAGGAGCAACTGACAAAAAGCTATTTTTGCCTCAAAAAATGCTTAATCCCTTTACTAATCAATGGATAGAGGTGCGAACGGGTACGCCGCCGTTAACTTTGCAGCAGGTGATGCAACGCTGGGAAGGTGATCGCGTTAAGAAGTCACCACAAACAAGTTTTAATCGATTAGTTAATTTGGTGCGATCGGGGAAACCTGCGATCGCTTTGGTACGGGTTGGCAGTTTTAACATCCCTTATATTGGTTCAATTCCCTATTTACATTGGATTGCGGTGACGGGAGTAGATGCACAACGCCAAGAGGTTTATTACACTGATACCAATAGCCAAAATTATGTCCTGTCCTATCAAGATTTTCAGAATCGTTGGAATTTGGGCTTAGATCAAGATGTCAGTGGGGCGATCGCCAATATTCTCAAAAGTAATGGAGTTGAACCTAGAACTATTGTTTGGGTAGATCGGTTTTAAGAAACCATTTCAAGGATTGTCTAGATCCCTCCAGCTATCCTTTTTTAAGGGAGGAGAATTTTCTTTTAATGGCTTTGATATACTTGACACACCAAAGTGCTACCCCCTCACTCCCCCCTTGGGAAGGGGGGAGTGAGGGGGGGGTGAAAATCTGCGCGATGTGTCAAGTAAATTAATGCCTTTTTAAGGGAGATTGAGGGGAATCTCTTAAACTAAGATTTCTTTCTGTTGGGATTCTAAAAACTCGCGGATGCGTTTAATTTGAAAATCACGGGCATAATCGAGAACTTGATTTGCGAAGGGTATAAATATTGGCTCAGCTTCTTGTAGCAGCATAACTTCATCTTGAATCGCAAGAATATCGCCCATACGCGCCAGTCGCAGCAACTTCTCCAAAATAGAATTTGCGGGAAAAATCAAAGGCTGAGCGATCGCATCAAGAGCGCAATTTTCATCAGATCTCCTTGTAGCTGCCATAGTGTCTGGCATATCCCTAACATCTAAATCTTCATATTCCCATTCTAAGTTGAGTAGCGATCGCATGTTATAGAAAAGAGCATCAGGTTGAACAGGCTTAGTAATGAAAGCATTACAGCCCACATCAAGACTAAGTTCCCGATCTTGATGAAAAGCACTTGCCGAAATCATGATAATCGCCGTTTTCTGGAACATTGGTAATTGCCGTAATCGCTTTGTAGTTTCATGTCCATCTAGTTGTGGCATCACCATATCGAGCAAAATTAAATTTGGTTCAAAGATTTGCGCTTGCTTAATGCAGTCATAGCCATTGATAGCTTCGGCAACAATGAAACCGAGGGGAGTTAGTAGGTCTCTCAAGACCATTCTGTTTTCCGTTTTATCATCAACGATCAAAACTTTGCGACTATCGCCTAAATATCTCACAATCGTGCGACTATCTATAGATGCAGTAATATTCTTAGGGACTTCCGTTAACTCGATTTCAAAGGCAAAAGTACTACCTTGATTTAAATTGCTTTCAACTTGGAGTTTTCCTCCCATCATTTCCACGATTTTTTGGCAAATTGGCAGCCCTAAACCTGTTCCCGAATAACGGCGAGCGTGATCGCCAACCTGTTGGAATGGTAAAAAGATGTCCTCTAATTTATCAGGCTCAATCCCGACTCCTGTATCGGCGATCGCAAAGCGAATTTTGTAATTCTGAGAATGATTTTGCTTAGTGATAGCATTAATCGCATCATTAATACTATGACTGGAACTAGGCTCACAGGATTGAGCGCTAACGGAAAAAGAGACATTACCGCGATCAGTAAATTTAACTGCATTTCCTAATAGATTAAGCAATACTTGTCGCAAGCGTTTTTCATCACCATGCATAATTGTAGGTATATGAGTAAGCGGTTGATAGATTAGCTCCACATCCTTCGCACGCACTTGCAACTGAAAGATATCCGTAATACTTTGGAGTAATTTCGGGAGTTCAAATTCACTCGGATTTAGTTCTAGTTTTTTGGCTTCAATCTTAGAAAGATCAAGAATATCATTCAGCAAGGTCAACAAATGTTCTCCACTACGCTGAATAATTTCTAATCCTGATCGATGCTTATGGATATCATCAGTCCGCTTAAGGATTTGAGCATAGCCCAGAATGCCATTTAGAGGTGTGCGTAGCTCATGGCTCATATTGGCGAGAAATTCACTTTTAGCACGATTAGCAGTATCAGCAATTTCTTTAGCAGCTTGAAGTTCTTTTTCTGCAAGCTTGCGATCGGTAATATCTGTACCTACGGATAAAATTTCGATTAATTCTCCCTGATCATTATAAATAGGCTTGTTTGACCAAGTTACCCACACTCGTCGCCCATCCTTACATATATTCTCATTCTCATTGAGTTGATATTTTTCTGGACTCTGACAAATTCCATCGATCATGTGTCGCAGATCTTCACCTGTCACGCTTTGGGCAGAAACAATCGTAGTTAATACATAAGAGCCAATAATCTCGGTAAGTTCATAACCAAAGAACTTCAATCCGTAATCGTTCAGAAAACAAATATTACCTTGGGTGTCCCATCGCAAAATAATACAGTTCGCTGATTCTACAAGATCGCGATATTTCTTTTCACTCTCTTTGATATTCTCTTCAATTTTTTTGCGATCGCTAATATCTTTAATAGAATAAATCGCAAATACTTTATCCCCAAACTCAATGCATTCCGAAGAAACTAGCCCTGTAATTTCTTTGCCCGACTTGGTGACAAAAGTTGCCTCAAAGTTAAGAACACTGCCTTCTAATTTTAAAACATCTAAAATGCGATCTCGCTCCCGCAAATCCCACCATAGGTTTAAATCCGATGGAGCTGCACCGATCGCTTCTTCTCGACTATAGCCTGTGATTTCAATCCATTTATCATTCACATCCACATGTTGATTTGTGTCTGTGGACAATAAAGCCATCCCATCGGGACTAGAACGAAAAGCCTTAGCAAATTTTTCCTCTGATTCTCGTAAGGCAGCTTCCGTTATTTCATGCTCGGAAATTTCTTGCTGTAAGGCTTGAGTCCGTTCATCAACCTTCTGCACCAAGAGTTGGGAATATTCCTCTAGCCTTGTGTGCGACTTTTTCATTTCACGGCTCATCTGATTGAAAGAAGTTGCCAAAATCGCAAGTTCTTTTACTATGCAGAAATATTCAACTTTTTGATTGAGATTGCCATTAGCGATCGATTGACTAGCAAAGCTTAATTGGCTAATTGGACGGCTGATCCAACGGGCGGCAATAATTCCAAATATAGTGGTCAGACCTAGGGCTAATAGACACAGCATTAAAGTTGAGGTTGCATTTTCCTTAATCTGCGACAGAAATTCAGACGCAGGTACAACCACGACAATGCGCCAATTTAAACCATTGAATTGGGAGTTATTTTGTAGTTTCGCAACCTGTAAAAAATAAAATTCTCCATTAAATTGGAGCATTGACTGTAAGGTTTTATCGTTATTCTCTATAGGCTGTGACTTCAACCATTCAGCCACTGTCCGAGTTAATTGGTTAGGACTTTCAGCAGCTAAAATGCGCTCAGGGTTATTATTTTGGTTGTTTTGTACAGTAATAGTAGATTCTAAATTTGAAGTAGCGATTAGCTTACCTGATGGCTCCACAATAAAGGTTTGTCCCCGTTCACTCACTTTAGAATCCTGCAAAAACCAATTAATATCCCCCAACCTCATTGATACACCTAAAACACCTTGAAGTTCACCATTGGCGTTATAGATGGGCTTAATTGCCGTAATTGCAGGTTCTTTCACAATGGAGTCAGTATATACCTCACTCCAGACACTCTGCTTCGTCTGTACCACAGTCTTATACCAACGGCGATCTGTTAACTTCATACGATTCTTTGCCATTAATAAGTTCTGTGGTCGCCCCAATTCATCAGTCATAAAGGTGCTAGTATTATTGTCTACCGCAAATCGATTTTTGATTCTTCGCGCTCCTAAATATTGACCCGACATAGTGGCAACATAAATATTACTGATATGAGGAAAGTCTTGTAGTTGTCTCCAAAACTGTGTTTGGACTTTCTGCTCATCAGATGCGTCAAGTTTTTCTATATCAATACTACTGGCGTTAAATTGATTGATTTTATAGGGAAGTTCTAAATAGGAATATAAGCGATCTTGAAGTCGCTCGGTAGCTTTACGATGAAGCTGATTAGAAAGATTAACGCTCGCATCATATCCATTCCGAAAGGTGAGCCAACTAATTAATCCCACAATGCTAAAAGTACTTAGTAAAAATGGAACTGTAATCAGCACGCTTAGGGGTATTTTTATGCCCTTGCTATCACATCTAATGTTTGCAGCACTAGTTACCACATTACCAGCAATGAAATTAGATTTATTTGTAGAACCATGGGGATTGGGAGTTGGAATGATTGGTGTGGTCATGGGCTTGTTTATGTCTGAGCCAAAGTTTTAATCGAAACCAAGTCTTCTCAAGGCTAGGCGAAGATTTTGCCTTACTTGCTCTTTTTGGGGCGAAATCTTAATTGCTTTATCATAGGAGTCGATCGCTTCTTCTAGTTTGCCTAATCCACTGAGAGCATTGCCTCGACTATACCAAGCAAAATGATCATCAGGATTAATTTCTAAAGCATGATCGTGACTAGAGATCGCCTGTGTATAAAGTTCTAGCTTATTGAGCACCAAACCGCGATTATTCCAAGTATAATAATCATCGGGACGGATTTCTAAAGCTTTATCATAGCTAGCGATCGCTTCAGAATAATTGCCCCAGTGTTCCAGAGCCTTGGCGCGGTTATACCAAATTTGATGATCATTAGGCTTGTATTCTAAAGCGCGGTCATAGCCAGCGATCGCTTCGCCATATTGCCCAATACTTTCAAGGGCATAAGCACGGCTAAACCAACCTTGGACATAATCAGGTCTAAGGGCTAGGGCCTTATCACAATATTGAATTGCCTCTTCATATTTGCCAATCACACTACAAACTAAACCTTTGCCACCATAAGAGTAATGATAGTCGGGCTTATGGCGGAGAGCGATATTATAGCTATTGATCGCTTCTTCATAGCGACCTAACATGCTTAGGGAAGTCCCCAGATTATGCCATGCTGCATAAAAATCTTCTTTATAGAAAAGTGCCTGCCGATAGTTATCAATCGCCTCTTCATGGTGATCGGATAAATCTAAAGCTACTGCGCGGTTATACCAAGCAAAATGATTATCATTGCGGATCTGTAAAGCGAGGCCACAATTAGCGATCGCTTCTTGGCAACGATTTCCCGCCACCAATAGCCCACCCTGCTCTAGCAGTAGTTCAATTCGGCGCTCAGAAATTAAGGGTTGGGCAGCTATCAGCTTTTGGAGAGCATCATACTTGCGATCACGTTCTTCTTCACTGATTTGAGCATAGGCCTCGTAGCGATCGCCACTGACCCACCGAAATGACTCTTGCCTCATCAACTCCATATCAGTGGGAAATTCAAGCACTTCAATAGATGCGTCAAAAAATTCGGGATAACCATTAATAAAAAACTTAAGGGCAAATAATGGCAACAGAAATACAAAAGAAATTGAAAACTGATCTTTAAGCTTCGATAGCAATAGACTCAAATTGGCAAGAGGACTAGGAATATGTTTTAATCTTTCACTTAATTGTCTATCACTAAGAGCTTTAGTTTTGCTTTCGAGAAACTCTTCGATGCCCGTGACAAACAAGACTGTTGCATCATGTAAATCTGTTCTTTGTAACAGCAGTTCATAAAAATCAGAGATTGGATGATCGAGCCTTAAGACATGAATTTTTTGCTGCGTAATATCTGTTTTAGTCCTTCTAATAATTTGCTCCCCTTCATAGGGTGAACAGCGTACAAACAGCATCGCGAATTCCTGCTTATGCCCTTGTTTTTGTCTGAGCAAACTTAAGAGATTTTGATATTCTATCTCTGGATTTTTTAGAGCGTCTTTGTCCCAAACGTTTGCAACGTAACTCATAGATCTCCAAATTGACTGAATATTCGAGCCGATCATAGCAAAACTATAGCTGTTTTCATTTTGCCTACGGCAAAATGAAAACTCAAAATCTTTACTGTGTTGTTTTTTATTTTGCTAATAAGTGTGTACTCATTTGCAAAACGCTGTATCACAAAAAAAGAGGTGATAGATTGCATCACCTCTTTTTTCTAAGCATCGTATACGATGTCAATAATTTCTAGTTCTTGCGTCGTGCCAGCGAAGGGATTATCTGGAGTCAGAAAAAGCATACAATGGCATTCTTTTCGTTCACGCATCGGTACGCAGGGGCAATTCCAATAGGTATCCTTGACTTCAGCTTCCTTATCTTCATAATAACGACAAGGACAAAGAGGCGAGCCTAATTCTTCTTTATGCTTAGCTAAACCTTCAATAACGGCATTAGTTACGCTAGGATCAACACAGAAGAAAGTATCTGTATTTTTAGCGTATTTTTCGGAAAATTTCCGCATCGCCTCAAAACTTTTGGAGGATGCTTTATTATTCCCGCGATCTGACTCTGAATCTGGGGTAAGGGACATAAACAAAAAAATTGCAAAGAAACGGCTAATTATTACCTATATCATGAAACAGTCACACCGCCTTGCTTTTCAAAGGAAAGCATCAGATTGTTGTTGATACAACGCTTCGTAGGATTTTTGAAAATTTACATCAATCCAAATAAGTTTGAAAAGGTTAGTGCTAACTGCAAAAAATCTGGAAAGCGATCGCGGCATCGCGTCAGGTAAATTCAATGACTGCATAGCTTTCTAATCAAACATTGATCGACAATAAAGTTAGCCTCAGCATTGACATTCAAATCTTAGAAATATTGACTGTTAGGCTTTTTGTAATGATCGCTTGCTTAGAAACAAGAAAGGGGTGCTTTGCACCCCTTTCTTGTTTCTAAGACAAAGCCTGAATGATGTAATCAAAATAAGGCTCGGCTGTCGTCGCATCTTCTTTGGTCAGTAAGTCGAGAGAGGCATTTTTGAGAGCGCGAACTGCGTCAGCCATGCCAACCAAAGGAACGCCGAGAGAGTTATACATTTCACGTGCGCCGATGATCCCGATTTTTTCGATCGGATCTTTGTCACCTGCCAAGACTCCGTAGGTAACAAGGCGAATGTACCATGTGAAATCTCTCAGGCATTGGTTGCGTTGCTTCTGACCATAGGCATTTCCACCAGGAGAAATGTAATCAGGGTGGATTCTAAACAATTCTGTAGTTGCTTTCTTAACGATTTTATCTTCGCTTTCTGCCAAGATAGTCGCGATCCGCACTCTTTGTACGCCAGTAGCGAGAAAGCTCTTCACACTTTGCAACTCAGCAATGCTGGGATAGCGGAGTTCTTCGTCGGCTCTTTCTAAAACTTGAATAACTACACTCATGATTAAAATAGGAAATTTAATATATTCGCCATCTAGTCTACCAAAAGCGGTGAATGAGCTAAGAATTTGTAATAAAATCACAAATCTTTACGGGGACATTAAGTAGCTGGGCTAAATTAAATATAACCCCAAAAGCCTATGGCGCACGCGCAGCGTGCGCCATAGGCTTTTGGGGTTCAAAAATCTAGATAGGGTAAATGTTAGATTTTTGATTTTAATTGCTTGAGTAGATTTTTTAGCTCTGCATCTAGGTTGTAGTCAATCGGCCGATCGCCATAGCGCCAGTCTTGATAAATCTGAGTAATTTGGGCGATCACAATGACCTGTTGCTCAGAAATGCGATCGCGGATACTTGCCACATATTCTTGGGGAGTTTGCTGGGGCGATTTGGGTTTACCTTGTTCAGCTAGCCATTGCAACATTTGTTGATAAGCACGCTGCGGAATTGGCATCCTTTGTAAACGCTGTAAGCGCCACCACCAGATCATCAATTGCCACAATGACCAAACGCCAATGCCTAAACTAAAGACGATCGCTAAGCCAAAGGCAAGCCCCATCCAACCCATTTCGATCAACCAGCTCATCACACCGCCTAAAAACTTACCAATGCCGCCAAATAGATTTGCGAAGAAATTATTTACTGGGCTTGGGAGAAGATTAGCAATCCAACTCCAAAAAGTTTGAATTACGCCAAAGGTGCGGTTACTTTCAATGGATGAGGGAAATAGAGGACGGTTGGGAACAGGATCAAAGGCAAGCCAACCATAAAGGGGAAAAAACACTTCAACCACTGACTGAGTATCCGTATTTTGTACTTCGTATAGTCCTGTAAACGGATTAAATTTACCGGGGGAAAATCCCACTGCATAGCGTGTAGGTATACCCAGCGATCGCAACATGACCGCGAGAGTTGACACAAAATGGCTTTCCTCGCCACCACCCTGCTCTATAAATTGCGATACCAGATCACCTTTTGTGGGATCAAACTTGAGTTTTTGGATGGCATAATTTTGCTTGATCCCCTCAGTGATGCTTACGGTAACATCATAGGCATTATCCAGCTTGAGCGGCTTACCCTCAGCATCTTTAGCATTTGCTAAAAATGCTAGGGCAGTACTACGTACCTGCGGCGACAGGTTGGTAGGAATTTGTAAATAATAATTACGAATCGCTTTGGGATACTCGCTCGGCATCTGCCTCAATAGTTGAGGATTACGCTCAGGCACATTGGAGATCACGCTATAAGTGACATCTTGAGGCAAAGGACCCGGAGCGCGCATCATTCCTTCTGCATCAATATCTAGATCTTCACTAGGGAAAAAGAGTCGAGTGGGGACTGCTGCAGCGGGAATGAGGTTGGGGAATTTATCGGATATAACTGTATAGGTTTGAACAACTTCTTGATATTCGATTGACTTGCCGCTCTTATTGAGCCCAGGAAAATCATAGGTAGGGCTTGGCAAAAAGAATTCGTAGTTCATAGGACTACGTTTAATTGTGCGAATTTGATTAGGATCATTGCGGGAAATGCGCCAGCCTTTACCCGTAAATTCGTCGTATGCCATGACTCGCCAAAATAGCTCTGCTTGTGATCGCACCCGCATCATTAATTCAGGTTTGCGTTTACTTAGTTGCGATGCTCCAGCCGATGCAGTATCAATTTCGGGGGCAAATAGTTGTGGTAAAGCTTCTAAGTCACTGTTTTCGCCGTTATCACCAGTTTTACCAAAGTTATTCCCTCCCGTGCCATTATTCCCTGATTGCTGTTGCTGAGCTTTCTGCTGTCTATTTAAAATCCCGCCGCGAGGAATCTCTCGCTGCAAAGAAAGATTAATACTAACGGGGAAATTGCGTAATTGGAAGCCGGGTAAACGAGGCAAAAAGGCAAATATCGTCAAGCCCAACACCAAAACGATCGCGAGTAAGCTCGACAAAGGCAATAGAGAGATCCCAATTTTTTCAAGCTGAAAACTCTCTGTTTTCACTCCTAAGCGAGATCGATGATCAAGCAATAAAATCGGCAGCCCCACCAATAAAAAGCCGAGTAACCATAGTGCAAAGATCATCGTCTGACTCAAAGTCGCTGCTAATGCCATCAAGATTAAGCCAATGACGATGGAATAGCCCAAATCCTTGCGGCGTGGTAAATCAAAACTATGCAAAACCTGCAACTGAATCAGCAATCTCGCCAATAACAGCTTAGTGTCTTCAACCTGTCGCACAATGTCATTGAGAAAAACTACCAACATCGCAATCATCGCGATCGCAATCAATAACTTCACAATTACATTGCGTTTACGCCGCGCATACCATGCCCAGACTCCAGCGATCGCACTGAGGGGAATTGCCCAAATACTATTACTAGTACTAGCGATCGCGTCCATCGCTCCAATACTAATAAATACAAAAATCTGCACCAATACCCGCAGAGGAATTGAGTCTTCAACTCCCTTAACAGTAAATTCTGAAGCTTGTCGTAATTTATCGAATGCCCCAATCTTGGATTGGGGCTTTGACCGAGGCTGCCGAATCGTATCCATAACTCTGCAAAAAATTTAAAATAGCTCGCACATATCTACTCTAGCGCGATCGCTCGGTTTTGATTTTGTCTCTGCCAAATTGAATTTACAGCGCTTTGCGCTCTCTGAAAATTTATATGTAATAACCAAAACCTATTTAGGTTGTATTACTTTTGTGATTTTGTAATATCCAGATTCAAAAAGGGAACTGCACCATTTCCTCCTAATACTTGAGGAAACTTACCATCCCATTTTTCGATCGCCTGTTTTTGTAAAAGCTCGGAAGTTAAGGTCTCCCGCAATAAGCGCTGCGCTTCTGCTTGCCCCTTAGCACGGTTAATCGTTGCTTCAGCTTCTTGCTCCGCTTCTCGAGCAATATACACCGCTCTTTGAGCACGTTGTTCTGCAATTTGTTTCTCTTCTACCGCCTTAGAAAATTCCGTAGAGAAATTCAAATCTACAACACTAGTATCTAAAACAATAATGCCATATTTGCTCAAACGCTGACTAAGAGCCTCATCAAAGTCTAACTTCAGTTCGTCACGCTTGGTAATTGCCTCCTCCACAGTACGTCTAGCGGCAGCAACCTTGAAAGACTCTTGGGTTTGGGGCGCAATAATTTTGGAAACAATATTTTGCAAAGTGCCTTGAGTACGGCGAATCGTCACTACTTCAATCGGATCAAGGCGAAAGTTAATTGCAAAACTAGCTGTAAGTTGTTGCAAATCCTTGGTAGAACTTTGAGCAGGTACTTCAAATTTCTGCACAGTCAAATCATAGACATCGACTTGAGAAATGACAGGAGGCTTAAAATGAACGCCTTCCAGCAATACTCCGTCCTTGGCTTTCCCTAATACGCTCAATACGCCTGCTTCACCGGGGTTGATAATCACAAATGCGTTAAAACTGATAACTGCGAGGATTCCTAATATGGCGACTAGGATTAAGGATTGCCAGTTTGTTTCTTGGTCTTGCATTACTTTTTCCTAAGATCTATGGCATTTAATCATATAGCAAGCTTTTCTCTATTGTTGTTAAGTAGTTATTTGCAAATGATTTCTTGTTCGGGTTTAAGCACAAAGCGCTGTAGTAGTTATTTGCAAAGTTGTTTTTGATCGCGAGGTAATGTTGGTGTGTACTCAAGATAGTTTTCTAGCAAGCTACAACCTCTATCAACAAGTTGATTAAAAGTTAGTGTCTCTGCATCCCACAACTTCAGGGTATTATCCCGACTTCCCGAAATAATATATTTTCCATTGGGACTATAACTTACTGTATTTACTTCGGCTATATGTCCTGTTAAGTTTTTGAGTAATTCTCCACTACCAAGATCCATGATTTTAATCGTTTTATCAGCATTTGCCGTAGCGATCGCTTTACCATCTGGACTAAAGTTAATGCCATAGATCCAAGATTCTGCATTGACAATGATCACTTTTTCTAGTGTTCCTGTTTGGGCATTCCATAGTTTCAGCTTGCCGTCTTTACCCGCAGAAGCAATTTGTTTGCCATCAGGACTATAGGCAACCGCAAGACCACCATTAGTATGGGCTTCCATTGTTCTCACATTCTTTCCATTGATTACATTCCAAACCTTAACGGTTTGATCGTTACTAGTAGAAGCTAGAGATTGACTATCGGGACTAAAGGCGATCGCCCAAACTGTCTTGCTATGACCATCTAGCACTTGCAATAATTTTGGCTGGTCTGTATTATCCCACCTCCATAGTTTAATTTTATTATCAATTCCGAGAGTTGCTAGTGTTTTTTGATCGGGACTAAAAGTGGCATAGACTAAACCTGAGCCATGAATGTTGAGTAAATTTAGTAATTTACCTGTATCAACATCCCAAATCCTTACAGTTTTATCATTACTTGCTGTAACCAACTTCTTCCCATCTGCGCTAAAGCTAACGCCATAGACAGTATCTTCATGCCCCTTAATTTCTGTCCGTAAGCCTCCGTCAGCATTCCAAATACGAACGCTTTTATCAACACTTCCTGAAGCAAAGATTTTTCCGTCGGGGCTGACATTCACTGACCAGATATTATCAGTATGTCCATAGAAAGTATCTAACAATGTGACTCTAAGATCCCAGAGTCGTACAGTTTTATCTTTGCTGGCGGATAGAAGATATCGATCATCAGGGCTAAAATCAACATCAAAAACTGTATTGGTATGTCCACCTAATTTCATTTCGAGGATGCCATCAGTATTAATGATTTGAATTGAATTATCTTGAGCGCCAAGGGCAATATGTTTACCATCATTGCTAAATTTAACGCTGACAATGTCCGTTGAAGTAGTTTTAAAGGTGCGGACTAATTGAAGTTGATAACTTACAGAATTCTGTAGATTTTTCTCAGAAATTACTGTAATAGATGAATCAGAGGCATCATTAGATTCACCAAAGTTATCGTCTATTACAACAGGTTTAACAGGAGTCTTCTCAACGATTTGCCAGAGTTTGACAGTTTCATCATCACCCGATGTGACTAATTGCTTTCCATTAGGAGCAAAACTAAAGCTATTCACCTTTTGGTCATGGGCGATCGCACTGGCTAGCAGATTGCCTCGCAAGTCCCACAGTGCAATGGTGTTACTTTTAGCAGTTATGATGAATTTACCGTCAGGACTAAAATTAGCATCTTGAATTGCTATAGAACCTCGTTTTTTGGAAATGGGTGTAGCGTTCTCAATAAGTTTGGGGTTAATTGTTAGTAGTTCTATGGCGCGATCGCGATCCCACAGTTTCGCTGTACCATCTTTACTGGCTGTGAGCAACATTTTACCCTCAGGATGAAAATGCACTCTAAAGATATCGTCCTGATGGGCATAGAACTTGCTCACTAATTTACCAGTCTCAATATCCCAAATTCGCACGCTTTTGCCTTGTCCCGTTGAAGCAATCTGTCTATCGTCAGGGCTAAAGCTTAGACCACGAATCTCGATCGCCTTAAACCCGATCAAACGTGAGATCGGTTTACCATTACTGTGGACTAGATATACACTTCCGTCATAACTACCAAACGCCATAATCTTTCCGTTGTGGCTAAATTTGGCGGCATAGAAGGGAGCGTCCATTTTTTGAGGATTAAATCGATAGCGCTCACGGATGCTATAAACAATCATTTGTAGAGTATCTAGATTAGATTTTGCAATTCTATCTCGATCAACTCCTGCATTGCTAGTATTGAATTTCTTAGCAGATTTAATAATAGTTGTGAGTGATTCTAATTGGTTATCAAGTAGGAAACTAGATTTTGCGGAAGATACCAAGGCTTCAATTTCGCCAAATTCAGCAAGTTGGCGTTGGCGATCAGCTTGAAAAGCCAAGCCTACCATAATTAATAAACCCAGCAAAGTAATAGCCAAGGCCATCTTAGTGAGATGGTTAAGATTAGTTTGGCTGCGTTGAGCAAAGGAGCGAACCTTAAGTAATTCTTCCTGCAACCCCGATTCTTGATTAGCACGAATAAATGGAACTAGATAATCGTGAATAAGCTGGTAACGGTTATTGCCAATGTCAGAGACTTGGAAGATTAGTCCTGATCCAATCAGGATTTCGAGAACTAGATCTAAATTTCTTGTATCACTGGAGTAGGTCAAAATTCCATTATGCAAATCATTATAGGTAAGTAATGGGCGTTTGCCCTGCTCATCGGTTAGCAAAATCAAAACCTGTTGAGCGATAAAAGCGGATTTACCGCAGGCTTGAATTACTTCCTCGACGAATTTCTCCACAAGCCTTTGTTTGCCCCCCGCAAGACGATAGGAGTCAAGAGTAGTGATGTTACGGTCTTGTAATTGGGATCCGACCACTTGCAATTCAATCGGGCGCACAGTGTCTTGATCACTTGCTAAATCGCGAACCAGCTCGTCAACTAAGCTTGGTTCAAGGGGAAAGTTTGCTTGCTCAGTTAAATTTTCAATTAAGGACTTAGCATCAGTCTTTGAGAGATTACCTAGCGCATAGCGAAAGTCACGACTTAAGATATCAATTTCTGGATGGGCGGATTCTAGTTCTAACAGTAGATAGAGGTAATCCTCACGAATGGAGATCACAAATTTGAGCAATGGTATCTTTAGGCATTTTTGCCAAAATTCAATAAAAGTCTGTCGTTCATGAGGTTGAGGATAGGTAAAGAAAAATTCTTCAAATTGATCGAGGATAATTACAATCTGAGTGCCACTAGCAGTTATTAGCTTGATTCTGTTGAGCAGGTTTGCAGTATGGCGATCACCATTTTGACGGCGTTCACGGTATTTGCGAGAGCTAAAGTTTGACTGAAGACTATTATCTGTTAGAGGATAAAGTTTGTCGTCAAGATCATGGCTGATGTATAGAGACAAGGAAATTGAGTTAATCCAATCGGTATAGACACGCAGTTTAGCAACAATTAATTCTTGTCCTATCAATACTCGCTGCAATAGAGAGGGAAGCAAACCTGCTCTAATTAGCGAACTTTTACCAACTCCTGATTCTCCATGAATAACCGTAAGTTGATGATCACCCGCGATAATTCGCTCAACTAAGCGATCGACATCTTGCTGTCGGCCTGAAGAGACAATTTCACTGGCATTGTTCTCAAACTTACTTGCGTCTGATAAAGAAATATCAGGATTTGAAGAAAATTGTTTGGGTTGCAAAACTGCTGCACCAATAAATGCGCGTAGACCATATTGCTGCTCTAGCGATCGCTGCTGCTGCTTAGCTTGAAAGGCTTCTAGATAAAGCTCTTGGGCAAAAGCAATGTCATGGAAAGTGTCAAGAAATTGGATATAAAGTTTTGGTTCATCAGTAATATTAAACTGGTCAATGGTTCTTTTAATCAAATCTGCGGCTATATCGAGTTCTCCTAGTTGAAGATGGCTTTGAGTGAGTAATAGTCGATACTGCCCTAACTGAATCTGGCACAAGCGTTGCCAATGGTGCTTGAGATGCTCATCCTCAAAAGTAGAAACTTTCTCTAGAGTAGAAATAGCAGAGTAGGCATAATCTTGGACTGTAGCCCATTCTCTTTTTTTTTCAGCGATTTTTGCTAGATAGCCATAATCTTGAGCGAGTTCGAGTGGCATCTGTTGATGCAATAGCATCAATGATTTAATCCATATTTCTAGTTCTTGCCATTGTTTGAGTTGTTCTAGGACTCTACTATAGTAACGACTATATTTAGCGATTAAATCAGTCCGTTCCGCAAGCCCAAAAGAAGCGATCGCCTCTTGGAAAAAACTTTTTGCTTTTAGCCAAGACTCATGAGCCTGTCGTCCATTTTCAAAGGAATAATGCCACCATAAGCTACCTAAATAGAATAGAACTATGCCACTTTCAATTAGTCTATTTTCTTTCTGCCAATAAGCAAGGCTGTATTGATAGTAGATTTGGGAAATGCTATGCACTGCACCATTTGATTCTTCGTATAAGCTATTATGCAATGCCTCAGGCGATCGCCATAATAATCGCCCTAGTAGAAAATCTAATTTTGCTTCCATTTCTGGGCTAGGCTGCTGATTATTCTTTTGATATGCGATTCTTAGTTCACGTCTAGCAATTTCTAGCTCATTACAGGAATATACTTCGCGATCGCAATCAATCTTTGTGTCTTGCCAGAAGAGGGGAATCTGTGGATTTTGCATTATCTCTAATAATCGCTCCACTTGCTGTTGAACTTCGCGCTCTAATTCAACGATTGCCATATCTAATTTGATCAGAGGTGCGGCTAAATTAGCAAGTTCAGGAGCCGTTACTAAAAATTTTTGGAGATGCGGATCATCAAGCCATAGAACTAATGGACATTTAAGGTTTTGCTTAAGGCGATCGCGAAATAAATTAGCCTCAAGAAATAAATTTGGTGAATCTTCCGACTTGTTGGTTCTAGAATTTTCTAAACCCAAACACATCAGTACTGGAATATATTCTGCGTCCTCTTTCCGCCAAAAATTTTGCAACTTCTCATATAAAGTCTGATCGGATTCATGCCACCAAAGTTCGCGGCATAACAAATCCATTTCTGCATTAAAGGTAGCTAATGCTTTCTGCCGAAGACTGCGATAGTTACAATTAACGATAATCAGCGAGAAATGTCCCTTCGACAAATTAATCGCTCTAGCTAAAATATTTAGCGATCGCTCATTGAAGGAATCTAAATTTTCCAAATGACTGATCGACTGATCGACCTGAACCACTTACTTCTCTAAAATTACTATGACGATATCGTAATCTACATACTTCAATATAGCTGCTTTTTAACAAAATAGTAAGAGTTTTCCATAGCGAATAGCAAATTCTATCCATTTCTCTAATTTTTGATTTTTCATGAGAGAGGTTTCGCATCATTTAGACTTTACGCAAAAATACCTTGAAACCCTTATTTTATGGTAGGGGCAATTCGTGGATTATCCCTACATTTCGTCCTTTCGCGTAAGTCCTAATCATTATTTAATGATGTCCAAATAGTTGTAACATCATTAAATAATTCAAGCTTCCAATAGATTTTAGATTTATCGCTAAATACATGAGCTTCATGCCTAAAGATTTGCCTATACACGCCACAAATAGTTATTCTGGCAAGATTCCCCAAAAAATCCCCCTTCGCCAATGGTGCTTGTTTGCAAGCCTGATGATCGCGCTCCTATCAGGATGTCAAGACCAATCAACCCCTAGCACTACATCAATTACTACGCCCCCCCCCCCGACAGCAGCGATCGCCACAGAACCAGAAGGCATTTTAGAAAGGGTGAAATCTCGCGGAAAACTAATTTGTGGTGTCAATGGTAAATTACCAGGATTTAGTTATGTAGATGTCAAAGGAGGTTGGAGTGGCTTAGATGTCGATTATTGCAAAGCGATCGCGGCGGCGGTTTTGGGAGATTCTCAGGCCGTCGATTTTAAGCCTTTGTTAGCCAAAGATCGATTTACCTCTTTACAAAATGGTGATGTTGATCTTTTAATGCGAAACACCACCCGCACTTTAACCCGTGATATCACTCCCAATATTTCCTTTGCACCTACGACTTTCTTTGATGGGCAAGGTGTAATGGTGCGGATTGGGGCAAAAACTTCTCCTAGTGCCTCCCCTAGCCAAAGTTCAGCAACTTCTACAGCCTCGCCTTCTCCGTCACCTAGTACCACGAAGGCTCCTGAACCTGAAAAAACTAGCAAGCCTGAATCGAAAGATAGCGCTAAAGATAGTAATTCAGATAAATCAGTCCCAAAATCTAGTGAAGAATCAGCAATTTCCTTTAAAGAGTTAACGGGCAAAAAAATCTGTGTGGAAACAGGAATCAATGCAACAACCCTCGAAGCTGCTATTAAGGAAGCCAATACTGAGATTGGGATAACTGTTCTCCCTGATCTCGATAGTGTTTTGAATACTTACTCGAAAGGAGATTGTGAAGCTCTTTCTTCTGAAAAATCACAACTCGCTGCATGGAGAAGTAAATTACCTCGTCCTACTGATCACAAAATTCTTGATATTAGTCTTTCTAAGGAGCCACTAAGTCCTGCGTTGGTTGGGAATGACAAGCGCTGGCGTGATGTGGTGACTTGGGTCGTTTATGCCACTTTTTATGCAGAAGAATTGGGAATTGGCATGGACAATTACACAATTTTTAAAGACACCAAAAATCCTGAAGTATCAAGGTTTCTCGGCACATCTGACTCCTTAGGTATTGAGCTAGGGCTTACCCCAGATTGGACAACCCAAATTCTCAAGCAAGTGGGAAATTACAGTGATATCTATAGTCGAAATTTGACTCCTCTAGATATTCCACGAGGTCTAAATCGTACTTGGAAGCGAGGAGGTTTGCTCTATTCGATGCCCTTTAGATAAAGGGCATCTATGCTAAAATCATATAATTAGCTTGATATTTAGAGGGTAAGTTAATGAATTGGAAATTCCTTGTTCTACTGCCTTTGGTATTGTCGATTTCTTTGAGTCAAAAACCTTTATCTGGTGATGCTGAGATGATCGTGCAATCATCACCACAAGCCTCTCCACAGCTTGCTCAGGACTATTTCAAAAGCGCCTTTGCCAAACAAAACAACAGAGATTATGAAGGGGCAATCGCTGACTATAACAAAGCCATTCGCCTCAAGCCTAACTATGCCGCCGCTTATAGCAATCGGGGATTGGCTAAGTATAGGTTGAGGGATTATCAAGGAGCGATCGCTGACTATACCACAGCTATTCGTCTGGAGCCGGAAGCAAATGTTTACTACAATCGTGGAATTGCGAAGTACTATTCAAAAAATTATCAAGGGGCGATCGATGACTACAATGAAGCTATTCGTCTCAAGCCTAACTATAGCTATGCCTATGGTAATCGGGGTTTAGCAAAGCTAAACTTAGGAGATAATCAAGGCGCGATCGATGATTACACTGAAGCTATCAATATCGGGTCAGATGCTTTGTATATTGACTACAATAATCGCGCCAATGCGAAGTATGACTTGGGAGACAAACGGGGCGCGATCGATGATTATACTGAAGCCATTAAGCTCAAAACTGACTATGCTTCTGCTTATTACAATCGAGGCAATACCAAGGCAAATTTAGGAGATAAAGAGGGCGCATTAATAGACCTTCAGAAATCTGCACAACTTTATCAAGCACAAGGAGATAATCAGTGGTATCAAAATGCCATCAAAGCTATTGATTCAATCAAGCGTAGCATTTAGAGAATAGGCGGCGCTCTGTGCTACCTAATTACTAAAAATAAAGACGACACAGGATGTCGTCTTTATTTTTAGTGAGTTTTGATGAGTTCCTGTACCCAAAATATCGTAGTGGCACTGAGAATCGAGATCACCCATTCACTTCCATTTAAAGGAACGGTTGACATAATTTCGCTAAACCAAGGAATTTGTACAAAAGCAATCTGACTAACTGTGATTAAAGAGATTCCTAATAGTAGTGGTAAATTGCTTAGCACTCCATGACGGGCGATCGCACAGGCATGGAAAACTTGACTAAAAACAAGGGTGCTAAATGCCATAGATCGCGCTTGGGAAAACATGGCAGCTTGTCCTTGATATTTCAACCAAAAGACAATAGCTATGGCGGTGATTGTGGCAGTTACTGCCAACAAAATTCGCAGATAATTGCTGGGACGCAAAATTCTTTGAAACCGATGAGGATGGTGGAGCAAAAGACTCTCATGGGTTGGTTCAAAAACCAAGGGAAATGCCATAATTGGTGTTGCGATCGCCCCAGTCCAAATTAATTGTAAGGGTGGGATTGAGAATCCTGCGGCGGTATCCATTAAAGTCAAAATCGCTAGAGTAAAGGCACTAGAAGCAATAATGAGCGCAGCGCGCTGCAAGCGATCAAAGATCGCCCGACCTTCAAGAATTGCTGTTGGTAAATAATGAAAATCGGCTTTAGGTAAAATCAGCCCCGAACTATCTTGCAGTTCCTTCCGACAGGTGCGATCGCAGATCCCAACATCCGCTAATCGTAATAAAGGAATATCTTCAATATCATTCCCTATAACAGCCACTGCATTCATCGACTTTTGGGGATTTCCTTGCCATTGTCGAATTTTTTCTTGCGGAGCATCAAAATAACTATGGATCTCAATACCAATGACTTCTCCAAAGGCTTGTGCGTCTACTTCAGAAGTTCTCATCAAGCCGCGCCAGTCAATACCTGCTTGACGTAAATTATCGAAACTCAAAATAACATCGGATTCCAGAATTGGCACAATCGTTGTCACCCTTGCGAGAGCATCTAATATCGAGGGAAATCTTGCCCAAATACGCTGCTTAGCAAGATCACGCATTCCTAATAACTGTACCTGCGTCGCCATGCGTAACAGATTTTGGGGATAGGTACTAACGATTAACGCGGCGACAGTCATCGCATTGATGATAATTCCCCTCTGCCAAGCAAACCCAACTGCCGTCGTTGCTACTAGTACTAGAAAGCATAGCCAAACCTGATGCAGTTGGCGTAATTCCCTATGAATTGCAGAAAAGGAGCGATCTTTTAGAAGAGAGATTTGGGAATAGGTAAAACGCCCCGTCGCAATCACAACCCCTGTAGCATTACCCGAAGAGATTTCCGTGCCTGCATAGATCATATTACCCTGTTCAAGGGGAGGCGTATTTTCTTCAAAGGTGAAAATTTGCTTAGGACAAATCGCTTCACCACCTAAATTAGTTTGATTTACTAATAAATCTTCTGATACTTTTAGCAACCGTACATCAACATTCGGGCGATCGCCTTCTCTTAAAATCAAAATATCCCCTAGCACCAAATCCCGCAAAGGCAACTCCATTTCTTCGCGATCGCGCAATATAATTACGAAATTGGAAGATTCATGGTGATAGCGTTGATGGCGATCGCGGCTAATATTCTCTCTTGTTTTTAGTGACCATATTGATATACCAATACCAATAGAGCCATGCAAGACACCAACCAAAATCAAAGCCCATCCTTCTGCACCATTCCATTGCAAATAGATAGATGCTCCTAATAATAGATAAGTCAAAGGATCGAGCAGAGGCTGTAATAAAATTTTATTAATAGGACGCGATCGCGGTAGTTTGTTTGCGCCAAAATATCGTAATCTTTGCCTTGCATTTACATAGGAAAGACCTTCTATGGAAGACTCCAAGAATGACAATACCTGCTCAACATCCATATGATGCCAAGATTTTTGGGTATCCGACAGAAAATCAAATTTGGTCATAGTTTGATATTCAATTTCAGAATGCTTGGATGAATAAAGCGGAGAGTAGTCTAATTCAGAAACAAATTATTTTGCTTGCTGCAAGCAATTTCAATTGAATCAATGATTCCCCAGACTATTCCCTAATGCAGATATGATAATTATATATAAAAACATGATCTTTCGCTATATATCTATGTCCTATCTACGCTCAGCTATAGCGCTCTTACTCACGATCGCCTATTTAGTTATTTATCCTATTAATGTTCAAGCTGAAACCCTATCCTTTAGTCATGCTCAATTAAAAGGGCGTGATTTTTCAGGCAGAGTACTAGCTGGGTCGGGTTTTGCCAATGCCAATATGGAGGGAGCAAATTTTGAGAATGCGGATTTGCGTGGCTCGGTATTTAGCGCTTCGGTTTTACGCAAAGCTAATTTAAAAGGTGCAGATTTTTCAGGAGGATTGCTAGATCAAGCGGATTTTGCTAAGGCTGATCTGAGCAATGCGGTGTTAGTCGAGACAATTTTGTTACGCAGTACGTTCGATTTTGTAAATATTGATGGGGCTGATTTCACTGATGCAATTATGGATGGGGGACAACGCAAGTGGTTATGCACCAAAGCCAAAGGAATCAATTCACAAACGGGTGTGGATACTAGAGAGTCGTTAGAATGCCAGTAAGAAATGAATAAGGGGTGCTTTTGCACCCCTTATTCATTTCTTAGCAATTATGAAATTTTATAGACCATTGCGTCCCCAGACGACAAAAGCGATCGACAATGTAAACACACCTAATAAGCTGAACCAACCAAGTGACAAGATATCCATAGTTTTGTAACGATTTAAATAAATTTTTCTAAATATTATAATACGCTTTCCTGACCCAAAGAGACATCACTCAGGTTTAGGCTTTGGACTTTAGGGATTCTGCCGCTTGTCTATCGCAACTTTTTCTTAGAAGTTGCATTCTTATCTAATACCCTAGATTTATCATTAAAAAGGTTATGCTCTTTTCGCTGGAGACGATTGATCGCATTATGTCTTTATCATTAAAAGCCCAAGCAATATTAGTCACATCAGCTTGCTCTTGCTTAGTTGTTGGTATTGTAATTACTTCACCACTATCCTCATTCATCCCCCAAGCTCAAGCCCAGTCTCGCAGAGTCCGATATATTCCCCCTAGTAATCTTGACGCGCCACAAACTTCAGGTGCGGGTGCTTCTCGCAGTGCCATAGTTTTAATCGCCATACTCCCTGATTTACAAATAGATAAATCTCCTGTACCTCAAACCATTTCTGAGCGCCCCACGATTTATTTTCTCACGCCTAAACATCGTGGCTCAGTTACCTTTCGCCTTAGAGACGATAAAGCTACCACACCCAATAAATTCATTTATGAAAAGAAATTTGAAATCAATAATGATGCAGGAATCATTGCTTTCAAGCTCCCCGATGACGCTCCAACCCTAGAAGTTGACAAAATCTATACGTGGCAGTTCACAGTTCAGACCTTGTATTCATCTAAGTTTGTCAATGGCGCAATACGTCGTGTTCTGCCCACCAGAAAATTGACATCACAGCTCTCTCAAATGTCAAATCCCATAGATCGAGCGACATTGTTTGCTCAAGAAAGTCTTTGGTTTGAAACTGTGGCAACTTTAGCGGAAGCCCAGCGCACTGTACCAAAGAATTCTGCGGTTTCTGATGAATGGGTGGAGTTGTTGAAATCTGCAAAACTTGATCGAGTTCTGCCATATTCTTTTGTCTCCCAAAAGTAAAAAGATAAGGATAGGCAATAGTGATCGCCAAAGCCCATTTATAGAGTTGCGGCAGAAGCGCCGCAACTCTGTGAATGGGCTTGATTATATGGAGGTGACTATATGGCAATAAAACTGAAACTAAAAAACATCCTCTGGAAATGGCGTGGTATTGCGATCGCTGCGCCTACGATTTCGATGCTTGCGATCGGCTTGCGTCTAATTGGGGCGCTAGAGCCAATGGAATTAACAATACTCGACCAGTTTTTTCGATGGCGATCGCCTGAGTCTGAAGATCAGCGAATTGTGATCATTGGTATTGATGAAGCTGATGTACGTCAATATGCTTGGCCGATTGACGATGCTTTGTTAAGCAAATTATTGGACAAAGTACGCAAACAACAGCCTCGTGTGATTGGGCTAGATCTTGCCCGTGACAAGCCAGTTGGTGCTGGATATCCGCAATTAGAGAAATTATTTACAAGCACCCCCAACTTGATTGGCATTACGAAAACATCTGATCAAGTTAATTCCAATTTCGCGATCGCTAGTTCTAACATTAACCCTCCCCCCATATTGGCAAAGAATGATCAAGTTGGTGCTGTCAATCTGCCCTTTGATAACGATGGAAGGATTCGGCGCGGGTTACTTGCTTTACGTTTACCGAATGATGACAAGGTCACACCTAGCTTCGGTTTACAGATCGCCTTATTCTATCTAGATGGCGAAAAAGTAATTCCTTTTGAAAATCAAGCAATCCGTCCCCCCAGATTGCGTGCAAATGATGGCGGCTATAGTCATGTGGATGTGGGTGGCCATCAATTTATCATTAACTACCGTCAATCGCGTAAGGGTTTCCAAAAATTGCGGATGGCGGATCTATTGGAGGATAAAATTGCTCCTGATTTACTACGCGATCGCGCAGTGATGATTGGTACAACCGCAATCAGTCTAAGAGATTGGTTTTTCACTCCCCTCGATAGTGGCATTGGAAGTACACGCATTTCGACTTCAGGTATTGAAGTTCATGCTCAAATTGTAAGTCATATTCTCAGTATTGCTTTGGACGGACGTTCAGGAATTCGTTCTTGGGAAAAACCTTGGGAATATTTATGGATTGTTGGTTGGTCTCTAGTTGGTTCTTTGTTGATTTGGCAATGGCGGAATGTTAGTTCTAAGGATCGTGAATTTCAAGTGCTAATGCTGCGATCGTTCAGTGTATTAGCCCTAGGTGGTAGTTTGTTTGCGATTTGCTTTTACTCCTTCGCCTATGGTTGGTGGTTGCCCTTTGTACCTGCGATGATTGGATTTTTAGGTGGTGGCGCGATCGTGACTAGCTATTTAGCAATCACCGCCGCCCAAATTCGGGCTTGTTTTAGTCGCTATTTAACCGATGCGGTTGTTCAAAGTTTATTAGAAACTCCCGAAGGATTGAAATTAGGAGGCGATCGCCGCAAGGTGACGATTCTCATGTGTGACCTGCGCGGCTTTTCCACGATTTCCGAAAAGATGCCTCCTGAAAAAGTAGTGGAAATTCTCAATGTGTTTTTAGGAACGATGACCGAGGCGATCGCCCCCTATCAAGGCACAATTGATGAATTTATCGGTGATGCGATTTTAGTTCTATTTGGTGCGCCAATTCATCGCGAAGATGATGCTGCAAGAGCTGTCGCTAGTGCGATCGCGATGCAACTTGCCATGCGATCGGTAAATGCTCAACTTACCGAGATGGAACTCCCCGAAATTGCTATGGGTATCGGAATTAACACAGGTGATGTGGTTGCTGGTAATATCGGCTCCCAATCTCGTGCTAAATATGCCGTTGTTGGTAATCATGTAAATCTGACAGCAAGGATTGAATCCTATACTGTTGGTGGACAGATTTTGATCGCAGAAACTACCTATCAAGAGATACAGGAAATTGTTAAAATCAATGGATCAATGAAAGTCGAACCCAAAGGAGTATCTGAACCAATCTCAATTTATGATATTTGCGGAATTGGTGGATCTTACAATCTAGAACTTCCATCTATCAATGAGTCATTGCAAATACTGCCCTATCCTATTCCTATTACCTATCGAATTCTAGAAGAGAAGCATTTGGGGATGGAAGTGTTTACAGGTGAATTACAAAAGCTTTCCCTTTATGGGGCAGAGATTTTAGGAGAGAGAAATATTCCTGTATTAACTAATCTCAAAATTCATCTACAAGTTGCTATCTCCAATCCCAGTAATCCTTCTCAACAGATAATAGAAGATGAGATCTATGCCAAAGTCTTAATAAATCACCAGCCAAATCAAGTAATGTTTGCAGAGCAATTAGAAGGAGAGATTTCTCAGCAGCGATCGCGACACAATAAAGAAATTTATGTGTATTTCACCACAGTTCCTAGCAATCTTAAAACATGGATCAAGTCAGTTATCAATAGGACTTACGCAAAAATGACTTAAAATCCGTATTTCATCGTAGGGGCAATTCATGAATTGCCCCTACGATGCGTTGTTACTCACGTTAGGCTATAAATAGATCATCAAAGCTAAATTTTCTAAGATTTACCTAGCATGAGTAACTGCCTTTGTCTTGCTTGCGATCTCGCAAATTTAATAACAACCAAGTTCTGCAATCAATGCGGCGCTAAGTTACAAATTCAAGAGCGCTATCGGGCTTTGCGAATCATT
>CALRWX020000018.1:0-47496 GCA_943371975.1 Pseudanabaena sp. UWO311
GCAAACCTATCTGCTACTTCATTCATCGTGGTTTTTCCTTTTTGATAGCCTGCGATTACTCGTTCTCTCAAATCCAGTGAATACGCTTTTCCTGTTTGCATTTTCTCTCCATTTTACTTTGCTCATGCTCATTTGAAAACCGCTATACACACCACTCAGAACAGGACCATAATCCATTGAGAAATAACAATCCCCAGTAATTCTTTGCTCTATACGTTCTAAAGCTATGCGATCGGCAATATAAAGCATCTTCAGCAAACCTAGATATTTCATAGGCTTACCATGCAACTTTAAAAACATTGCTGCGGCTTCAACAGCTTTTTGAGGATGAAACCGAAATAAATCCCCATAACTGGTTTCCTGCTCTTACGGCTTTGAATACTATAGCAATCCGAAATGAGTTGTGAGAGGCTTCGACTTCGCTCAGCCATCAGTCCACGCTGGCTGAGCGAAGCCGAAGCCACAAATGACTTAGGATTGCTATATTTCTGTCTTTAAATCCGCAATCTTTGGACGATTCTCAATCCCCACTCGTTTAGGGATACCACCTCGTTTCTGCTTTTGCCTCAGATATTGTTGATATATTCCCATCTCTTGATGGTTTGCATAGATCATCAGATAAATCGTCTCATAGCTGATTTTACCTAGTCCTTCTCATTTCATCCTCCCTGCCAGTTGTTCTGGGCTGTGGTGTTGCTTTATGCGTTGATTTACTTCTTTGATTGTCTTGTCGCTGACACTCTGGAATCTTACCTTTGCTTGTTTCCTTCTTGCCTGCATCAGGGCAACTGCCGTATCTGGCAGATAGCCGATCTCGCGCTCATCTGTGTTTCGCGATAGCTCTCTAGATATCGTACTTTTATTTCGCTTCATCCGACGACCGATTTCTGTCATCGATAGTTGCTCAATTACTCGCAGTTTATACAGTTCACTTCTTTCTGTGGTGCTAAGATGAGTAAAGCTCATGAGGATCTCCTGATTATTGTGATTATCCTTATGAGTCCCTTTACGCAAAGGTCTCTAAGTGTAGCATTTCATCCTTGAATTGGCGTCTATCAATGTTTGTATCAAAAGTTGCCAATATATCAAAAACTGTAATCTTCAATACCGTTGCCGAATAGGTGATCGCATTAAATACAATGGTCTTTCACGATATTTTTAATTTATGAGACAAATAATTAATAGAATTACTTCCATAGTTTCAACTAAGTATTTTTTGACTGCCGCTCTAGTTAGCTTATTATCAGGAGCATGTTCGCCCACAACTCCAGTTGCGACCAATACTCCCGCACCCACAACTTCTGCGCCAAACGTATCCAAAGAATTTAAGGCAGCAATGGTTTTAGTTGGCCCTAAAAATGATTCTGGTTGGAATCAAGCCCATTACGAAGCCACAAAATATGTAATCGAAAAGCAAACGGGAATTCAATTTGATTATGTTGATAAAGTCAATCCAGGCGATCGCCCCAATATCAAAGCCTCGCAGGTAGCTGATGATCTGATTGCCAAAGGTGCGAAACTGATTATTTTCAATTCCGATGACTTTAAGGATGATGCATTAGACACTGCAAAGAAACATCCTAATGTATCGGTAATTCATGCCAGTGGTGACTATGCTTGGAAAGAAGGTAAGAATTTCAAAAACCAGAAAAATCTCGGTAACATCATGCCGCAGATCGAGTATGGCAAAATGATTTCGGGTTGTGCCGCTGCACTTAGTTCCGAAACAGGGCAGATCGGTTATGTGGGACCTTTAATTAATGATGAGACTCGCAGACTGGCATCGGCAAGCTATGTGGGAGCGAAATATTGCTGGCAAAATTACCGTAAAAAGAATCCTGAAGATTTGAAATTCAAAGTCGTATGGATTGGTTTCTGGTTCAATATTCCTGGTCAGACCCTCGATCCCACCAAAGTTTCCGATGATTTTTATAACGGTGGCTATGATGTGGTGATGAGTGGAATTGACACACCGGAGGTTTCTGTTCAAGCGAAAAAGGCTGCTCAAGCTGGGAAGAAAGTCAAATTTGTGCATTATGACCTAAAAACTGGTTGTAGTCTTGCTCCTGAGATTTGCGTCGGTGTTCCCTATTATAACTGGGGACCCTCTTATCTCGATCAGGTCAAAAAAGCGAAGGATGGTAAGTTTACGGGTGAATTTATTGCCGCAGAACCCAATTGGAAAGATTTGAATAATCCCGACACATCGGCTGTAGGATTTGAGAAGGGTAAGGCTTTGACTCCAGAAAATGATAAGTTCTTGACTGAATTTATTACCGGTTTAGGCGATCGCTCTATCAATCTGTTTAAAGGTACACTCAATTATCAAGATGGCACTCCATTTCTAAAGGAAGGTGAGACAGCTACTCCACAACAGATTTGGTATTTTACTAAATTGCTACAGGGTATAGAAGGGGCGAGCAAATAAATCCGAATATTTTTGTTGAGAGTTTTGCAAAGCAAAACTCTCAACAAAAATATTGGCTTTTACTTCAGCAACAAGCGCCACATAACATGAAAGTTGAACTAAGTCATATTTATAAATCCTTTGGCAATGTCCATGCTAATTATGATATCTCGCTGACTATCGAAGCGGGAACTGTATATGGCATATTGGGCGAAAATGGCGCTGGGAAAAGCACTTTATCAAAAATGTTGAGTGGATTCATTACTAAAGATAGTGGCAAAATTTTATTAAATGGAATCGAAGTAAATATTCAAACACCTGCGGATGCCATCTGTGCTGGTGTAGGCATGTTACATCAAGATCCATTGGATTTTCCTTCTTTATCGGTACTGGATAATTTTATGGCAGGGAGAAGTTCTTTAGCTAAAAGCAGGATTAACAAAACAACAAGCCGTGATACTTTAGCGAAGGAACTGCAACAATTATCGGCAAATTTTGGGTTTGTGTTGCATCCTAGGGATCGCCTTGCCAATCTCACTGTAGGAGAGCGACAGCAGTTAGAGATTTTACGACTTTTGTCCCTTGGTGTGCAGACATTAATTCTCGATGAACCGACTACGGGTATTTCCACTTCTCAAAAAACAGCTTTATTTACGGCGGTAAAGCAATTAGCGGCAGAAGGTAAATCGATCATTTTTGTATCGCACAAATTGGAAGATGTCGAAGAACTTTGCGATCGCTTGATGGTGATGCGTCAAGGTAAAGTAATTGGTGAAGTAGAGGTGAAAGGACGCGAATCATCCGAACTTGCCTCATCATTAGTGGAAATGATGTTTGGGCGAGAGTTAGCGATTCCTGCCAAACATGAAATTAGTCTAGATCATCAGGAACCTGCACTCGTCATTGACGATTTGCTAGTTGAAGGCGATCGCTTAAGTTTGCAGATTGACAAATTAACCGTTAAGGCAGGTGAAGTGATTGGTTTAGCGGGATTAGAGGGGAATGGACAGCAATTATTGTTATTAGCCTGTGCGGGTTTATTGAAGCCAAAATCTGGCACAATTCGCCTTAACGGAACGGATATGACAAATCGCGCCTACAATTATTTTCGTAAAGCAGGAATTGGTTATTTGCCAGCCGATCGCTTGCAGGATGGATTAATTCGCGGGCTATCGATTCATGAACATTTTATGCTTCGCCAATCTAGTTCTGGATTTTTCATTGATTGGAGCGATACGCGCAAATTCGCCCAGCAAGCGATCAATACTTTTAATATTCGTGGCAAGCCTTTCACTAAGGTTGATAAACTATCGGGTGGTAATCAACAACGTACTCAAATAGCGCTTTTACCAGAATATTTGAATTTGCTACTAATGGAACAACCCACCAGAGGACTAGATATTGAATCGACATTATGGATTTGGAAACAGATGATGGAACGCTGCGAAAAAGGGATGATGATTTTTTTTATCTCTTCCGATCTTGATGAGATTTTGCAATATAGCGATCACCTTTTAGTATTTAGTGGAGGCAAAGTTTCGCAACCGATGGATGCTAAAACCTTAACAGTCGATAAGCTCGGTCAAGCGATCGGAGGTAAGTTTGCCTAACCTACAAATCCTCAAAAGTATACCAAAAGTGACTTATTTTCGGATTGGCGCTTTTATTGTGGCGCTATTATTTATTGCCACGTTAATTTTGCTATCCAGTGGCTCACCAGCCCAAGTGGCAACAGGAATGTGGAATGGCGCTTTTGGAAGTAGCGATCGATTTGCCAGAGTTATTTCCACCCTATGTCCTTTATTACTTGCCGCCTGTGGTCTGATTTTTACCTTCACCGCAGGGCTATACAATCTCGGTATCGAAGGTCAAATTACGGCTGGGGCGATCTCCACAACTTTGATTTTAAGACTAATTCCCGAAGGATTTCCCCCTGCGATCGCGATGCTCCTTGCGATGTTATCTGGCATTTTGGGCGGCGGACTATGGGGATTGATGGCGGGGCTGCTAAATATCTTTGGCAAGGTGAGCGAGATTTTTGCAGGATTAGGCATGAACTTCATGGCGCAGGGATTAGCCCTGTATCTGGTGTTTGGACCTTGGAAGCGATCAGGAGTTGCCTCCATGAGTGGCACGGAGCCATTTAGTGATGCTTTCGCTTTACCAACAATAAACAATACAGATTTTAGTCCGATCGCTTTAGCTATCGCCATATTCGCCCTAATGGTCTCCGCGATCGCCATCAAAACCACGTATTACGGATTGAAACTTAAAGCTGTCGGCAATAATTTACGCGCTGCTTATATCTTGGGAATTCCTGCGATCGGGCAAATGCTGAGTAGTTTCGCAATTTGTGGAGCATTAGCGGGACTAGCGGGTTCTTTGCAAGTAGTGGCAGTATTCCATCGCCTCATTCCGAATATTTCTAGCAATTTAGGATTTTTAGCGCTACTGGTAGTGATGTTAGTTAATTACAATCCATTTTTGATTTTACCGATCGCATTTCTATTTAGTTCTCTCAATGTTGGCAGTTTGGAGTTACCCCTATCTTTAAATTTAGATTCATCGCTCTCAGGAATTATTCAAGGCGCATTACTTTTATTCGCAATTCTTGGCGAAGGTTTGGCAAAGTCCCCTAAAGATTAAAGGAAGCGCGGAGCGCTTCCTTTAATCTTTAGATTTTTGATAAATTACGATTTAAAAACATGGATATAATTACGATTCTCGCTACGGCGATCGCCACATCTACACCACTAATCTTTGCGACTATCGGCGAAACCATTACTGAACGAGCAGGTGTAATCAATCTCTCAGCCGAAGGTACGATTTTGATGTCCGCCATGACAGGATTTGCAGTAGCGAAATTTTCCAATAGCTTGATTTTGGGATTTGCGGCGGCGGCTCTGGTTGGGGCAGCGATCGCTTTAGTAGTCGCCTTTGGTGCGATTACCCTCAAACAATCGCAAGTAGCGATCGGCTTTGTGCTTGCCCTGATGTGTAGCGATCTTTCTTCTTTTTTAGGCAATCCCATTGTCAGAGTCGAAGGAATCACCGTTCCCAGTTTCAAAATTCCAATTTTAGAGAATATTCCTATATTCGGCAAATTGCTATTTCAAAGCGACCTGCTAGTTTATAGCAGTTATATTTTGATTTTGGCTTCTTGGTTCTATTTCTATCGCACCCAAGGCGGTCTAATTCTCCGCACCATCGGTGAACAACCCGCCGCCGCCTTTGCGAGAGGGACTAATGTAATCCAGCGACGCTACATCTATACGCTCATTGGTGGAGCATTAATGGGCATTGCAGGAGCAGCTTTTTCCCTCGATTTCAAAGCAGGATGGAGCCATCGCCACACCGCAGGTTATGGATGGATAGCCCTAGCGATCGTCATTTTTGGCGGATGGAATCCTCTGCGTGTGGCGTTAGGAGCTTATCTATTTGGAATTTTGCAATCTCTAGCTAGCGTTGCTCAAAGCGCGATCCCCGATGTGCCGACACAGGTATTTAACACTGCGCCTTTTGTCTTCATGATTTTGATGTTGGCGCTAACTTCGGGAGAATGGCTCGATAAATTATTGGCGGTGCTACCACGATCACTTAGACAAGGAATATTAGATATAGTGCGAACTATACCGCCAGCATCGCTAGGAAAAGTATTCGATCAAGACTAACAAACAATTCCAATAAATGAATAACGAATATATCGAAAATTGTAATCTTCAATCAATATGCGAATATGAATGGGGGAAGTGCTAAGTACCACTCACATTCAGCAATAATACTAAATATTAAGACTCAACCCATCTAATCAACCTTAATTTATGTCACCCGATTATATAAAAGCTCAATTAATCCTACTTATTTCTATTGTTGCTGGAATTGCCTTTGTTGGCTGTATTTACGAAATCTCCTACGGTGCTCCAGATTTGGGCTTTGCTGCAACTTGGGCAATTTTGTTACTGAGTGTACCCGTCGGTGTCTATAGCTTTGTCAAAGCAGTCAGCCTTGCCCGTAAGTCTATGCAGTAACGGGAAATATGAATTACCTCTACCTTCACGGCTTTGCATCTAGCCCTCAATCCTATAAAGCGCAATATATGCAACGCAAATTTATAGAATTAGGACTAACTTTGCATGTTCCAGATCTCAATCTCAACGACTTTACCACCGTAACCCTCTCAGAGCAGTTAGCCTATCTTGATCGCACCTATCTCAATAACCAAGAACAAAGTATAGTCATCGGTTCTAGCCTTGGCGGTTTTTTGGCGGTGCAACTTGCCGCTCGCAATCCATCAGTGCAGAAACTCATCTTATTTGCCCCAGCATTTGGGTTTAGCCAACGTATCGCTCAGAATTTGGGAACAGAAAATATTAGTAAATGGCAAGAGTTAGGAATTCGCGAATTTTATCATTACGGACTAAAACGTAATGTAAATTTACAATTTCAATTTTTTGTCGATACACAACAATATTCTGAAGATAATTTGACGCGATCGCTACCTATACTTATCTTTCATGGCATTCATGATGAAGTTGTTCCAACCGTCTTGAGTAAAGAATTTGCTAATCAGCGATCGCAAGTCATTTTAAAATTATCAGACGATGATCATGCTTTAGGAAAAGACTTAGAGAGCACTTGGCAAGATATCCAGAGCTTTGTCGGTTTATCTAATTTATAAAACAACCCTGCCCAAAGCAGTACGTTTTACAACATATTCCACCTTTGACAATTACCTGATTTTTAAATACCCTTCTAAAGGGTAATTTTATTTGATACAAAATATCCGCTAGGATTTTAACTAGCAGTTGCATTTTAGGAAAAGGTTTTAAAACCGTTGAAAAACATCATCGAAACACTGCGAGCCGATTTTACAATCATCTTTGACCGCGACCCTGCGGCACGTAACTGGCTGGAAGTGTTGTTATGTTATCCGGGGTTGCACGCCATTTTGTTGTATCGATTTGCCCATTGGCTAAACGCTCTCAGGGTTCCTGTGATCCCCCGTATGATCTCGCAAATAGCAAGATTATTTACAGGCATTGAAATTCACCCCGGCGCAAGGATTGGTAAGGGTGCATTCATAGATCATGGTATGGGTGTCGTAATTGGTGAAACAGCGATCGTTGGTGAATATGTTTTGATTTATCAAGGTGTCACCCTTGGCGGTACTGGCAAAGAATCTGGCAAACGTCATCCTAGCCTCGGTGATAATGTTGTGATTGGTGCTGGAGCTAAAGTTCTTGGCAATATAGAGATTGGCAGCAATTCGCGGATTGGGGCTGGCTCAGTGGTATTAAAATCTGTCCCTCCCGATTGCACCGTAGTTGGTATCCCCGGCCGCGTTGTACATCGTCATGGCACAAACGTTTCTGCCCTTGATCATAGTCAAGTACCCGATCCTGAAGGTGATGTAATTCGATCGCTGATTGGTCGTGTAGAGCAATTAGAAAGAAATGCTGAAGCTCATACTCTACATCCTCTCAACAATTATTTGATTGATTCAGAGCTGCTTAAGAATGTGCGTCCTCGCCATCTGACTCCCGCTGATAGTTATGAGCGTTTTGAGCATCCTGAAGAATATGAAGGTTTTTCTGAAGGCGGAGGTATCTAAATACCAATTATAGCCATAGCCACTTGTATTAAGACAAATCAAAACCCAAACATGTTTGGATACAAAGCCCAAGAAGCAAGTGGTGGAAATTTCCGTCACCATTTACTTCTTGGGCTTTTCCCTATAAATACATGGCATAATGAATTTCAGGGGAAGCGATCGCAAGCATGAGCTTTTGTGTAATTTTGATGAGCAATAATCGTCTTAAGGCTATTTCTTGGCTTACTCCAAAAATTCGGCAGTGATCGTAAAAATTCAAAAAAGCTGTTGTTAGCGATCGCGCTAATTTAGATGCAACCGGCGATTTCTCAGTAATAAGAGAATCTTGATTTGTTAAATCGAGAAATTCGGCAGTCGCTAAATTTTGTAAAAACAAGCTAACTTCTAGAGGTTCCATCCATCCTAATGTGATCATGGGTATGGGCATAACGGAATTACTGATATCTTTAGCTGCTTGATATATATATTGAGTAGGAACTATATTTTCTCGACCAGCCAATCTCATTAAAGCAGAACAACGGGCATAGGCATATTGCAGCATTGGTTCGGGATCTAGCAAAATAGAATTTAGCGCATTATTTTTTTGCCAAAAACCATCGTGATAATCTATCCCATCGGGATGCCAACGATCTAAATCTTGTAAATTCTCATATAGATACTGCTCCCTTAAAGAAATATTTAGCCAACCTTTGCCAAAAGCTTGAAGTTGCCATTGCGAAGATATTTGCAAATTCTGTGAACAAGCTTGAGCGATCGCTTCTGCAATCAGCCAAGCATCGACACCCAAACGTTTAGATATTGCCAAGGCAATTGTCGATGTGTAATGGCAATCATATTTGGGATAGCAGAGATTGATCGATATTTCCCTCGGTTCTAGCAATATTTCAAAGTTTGAATTAATAGCCTTAGCGATCGCAGTTTGAATGATTTGGGATGGACAGATAAATTTCATATTTTAATTCTAAGAAATAAAGAATAAGCAACGCTTCGCGCAGGCTATTCTTTATTTCGTGGCAATCTAGCAACGGGAACACTTTGTTGCTTGTGCAGAGGACTGAGCATCTGATTGAGCGACCGCAATTGTTCAGGAGTCCCCATCGAAATCAACACATCACCTTGCAAAATTTCCGTATTACCATCGGGACCTGCAATCACATCACCATCGGCGCGACGAATTGCTAATACTAAAGCCCCTGTTTGCGATCGCAAGCTCGCTTTCTTAAGAGACATGCCAACATAATTAGGCTCATCAATGCGATATTCCTCGATATAAAATGCGCGATTTCGCCCTGCAATAATGCCATCGACAAAATCCATCACCTGTGGACGCAGAGCCACGGCTGCCATCCGCTTGCCACCTGTAATATATGGAGAAATTACTTCATCGGCTCCACCGCGACGCAACTTTTGCATTGACTCTTCAGTACTTGCCCTAGCGATCGCTCTGATGTCGGGATTTAAGGTTTTTGCTGATAAGACTGTATAGAGATTTTCGGCATCGGATGGCAAAGCCGCCACAATACAAACCGCCCGTTCAATTCCCGCCTGCAATAATGTATTGTCGAGCGCAGCATCTCCCTGTAACGATGGATAACCTGCCTGTTCAGACTGTTCAATCGCCTCACGATCACTATCGATCACTACAAAGGAAATGCTTCCCTCAGCCGCAAATTCTGCCGTCACCTGCCGCCCTGTTCTCCCAAATCCACAAACTATATAATGATTGTTCAATGACTCCATGATTTTTCTCTGCTGCCTTGCCTGAAAAATATTATAAATATGACCATTAGCGATCGCCGCCGTAAACTGAGCGGCAATGTAGCTAATACTGACAACCCCCATGATGATTAGCGTAACTGTAAATATGCGCCCTTCTAAATGTAAAGGATAAGTTTCGCCATAACCAATAGTGGCAAGGGTAATAATTGTCATGTAAAACGAATCAAACCAACTCCAGTTTTCGATTAAGTGATAGCCGAATGTTCCAATTATCACTAAGCCGACTAAAATCCCCACATTAGTAAGCAAAGTACGCTGATACTGCCGCAAATCACGCTGTAACGCAAATGGTTGTAGCTGTTGATAGTTAAGCGAACTTTTGGGAAGCATATATGTCTGTATAGAAAAAAATGTTAAGCTGCTTATAGGAATCTTAATTGGGCTTTAAAACAATGCTATAGCGTATCGTAAACATACCTGCAAAACGATGTAATGGAGAATGTTGTAGCTGAAGTTTGAATAATTTATCCTCATAGATATGCTGTCACTCACGAGACCAGTATGACATCAGAAACACCTTCAGATATCCCACAAGCTAGCCGAATTGTTACGTCTCCTTACCGTTCTGCTGTTGATGTTAATGACGACAACTTAGAAAGATTTCATGTTTGGACTGGTTACAACACTCATACTGATAAGAGTAGTAACACGAAATTTCAGATGCGTGATTTTCATATTGATTTGGGTATGGCAGTTATTGGATTCGGGGTGCTATGTGGATGGGAATTGCGATCGCGCAAGATCGAATTTAAAGGTAAAACTCAAATTATTTATGAATTAAGGGGTGATACTGAGCCACAGACTGTGCCGATGCTGCGCCAGAATTGTAGTGATGAAATGGCGACATTCTTACATGGCCGCTTGATTAGAACTTTAGATTTTTTACGTTCTTGTTCAAAATTTTCTGGTATCCCTCATGTACACATCATCTCAATTCGTAATCACTATGTCATGAGTGCGGTATGGCGACCCTATCAAAATAAAATCTGGATGATTCCCATCGATCAAATTGAAGGGTTATCCTTTTCTAACCATTTAATTTAGCTATTTAATAATTAATTGTCTATACGTATCAAAGGCGATCGCGCCATCAAAACACCAACGGGATTATCTACCCGCCCAACGCCAAGTAAAGTGAGAGCGGCAGTTTTTAATATCTTACAAAGCCGCATTAATGGCGCAAATTGGTTAGATATTTGCGCTGGCTCTGGGGCAATGGGGGCGGAAGCTTTGGCTCGCGGGGCAAAACAAGTAATGGGGATTGAGCTATCACTGATCGCCTGTCGAATCGTGAATGAAAATTGGCAAAAAATTGCTAATTCCGATCAAACTTTTCAAGTAATTAAGGGCGATGCAATTAAGATTTTACCTAAATTAAAACCCCGATATTTTGATCTAGTTTATTTCGATCCACCCTACCAAAGCGATTTATATCAGCCCGTACTTCAAGCTTTACCGCCATTACTTGCCAAGGATGCAATCATCATTGCGGAATGCGATCGCTTACGACCTCTACCTGATGTGATTGGTGATTTAGTTTGTAGCGATCGCCGCCAATATGGACAAACTTCCCTACACTTTTATCGATTTCACTCTATATAGGAGCCGCGATATTTCATTCTTTCTTTGGGCTTTGCAGGTTCTTGGATTTGTTGATCTGCTAATAACGAACCTGTTTGCTGACTCACAGACGTATTTACACTATTGCTACTGTCCATGCTTGTCCCTCGATATTTAATGACAGGCTTTACAGCATTGCTATTTTTATTACTGACATTAACCTGTTTAACATCTAAATCATCGGCTTTATATCGTGTTCCGCGATACTGCATTTTCTCTACATTTTCATCAATAGAGATCACCTTAATTTCAACATAATTCAACTCTGCTTCATTATCCAGAGTACTTTCATTGCGAAATCCTGACGCTGGTGGTGTGTAGATTTTGCTCAAAGCCTTGAAGCATAGGTAAGGCAAACCAATAGCGATCGCTAAAATCACCAACAGTGAATTAATGCTGGTAATTGTATTGGAGACAATAACCACATGATTTGTCGATGCCCATATCGAAGTGGCAGAATAAAGTGCCACCGCAGAGGCAATCTGTAATATCCGATAAACTAAAGTTTTTTGCATTATCAATAGAACTCAATTACCTTGAGTAAATTTTGATTTACTTTCTATGGAATAAAAATAGGATTGAGTCATTATTTGTTCCTATTTCTATTAGCCTATAAAATATTCGCCTAGAATATCAATTTTTAAGCATTCAGATCGCCAAATTAGCTACAATTCCTAGGTCTTATAGTTCGTCGTTAGGTAAACATTAATGAATGCTTGGATTACAGACACAATGTATTCTCTAGGATATCTGGGAATTGGTCTACTGATGTTTTTAGAAAATCTATTTCCTCCAATTCCCTCGGAATTGATCATGCCCTTTGCAGGATATACGGCAACTTTGCCCAATTCACAAATCCAAGTATTTCCTGCGATCGCGGTAGGTGTAATTGGGACAATAGTGGGAGCAATTCCTTGGTATTACGCGGGCTTATTGCTGGGGCAGCAGCGATTGCAATTACTAGCAGAACGTTATGGTAAATGGATTGGCGTTTCTAGCGACGATATCGAGAAGTCAGTCTATTGGTTTCAAAAACATGGTGCAAAAGCAGTTCTTTTTGGTCGTCTTGTGCCTGGGATTCGGACATTAATTTCTATTCCCGCAGGGATCAGCAAAATGTCAATTGGGCCATTTTTTCTCTATTCCACCATCGGTACTGTTGGCTGGATATCTCTATTAACCTATGCAGGTTATTTTCTAGGAAAAAACTATGAGTTAGTCGAAAAATATATAGATGTAATTAGCAAGGTTGTCGTCGTTATTGTTTTGATTGCGATCGCCTCATTTATTGGCTATCGGATCTATAAGCGATCACGCAAATAAAAAATAAAAGCCCCATATGGGGCTTTTATTTTTGTGAGCCTATTTTTTGCCTCCGCCTTGATTTTTAAGGCGGTAAGTAATGCGTCCTTTCGTAAGGTCATAGGGTGTTAGCTCCACCTTAACGCGATCCCCTGGCAAAATTTTAATGTAGTTTCGGCGGATCTTGCCAGAAATATGAGCAAGAACATTAAAGCCATTATCGAGGGAAACTCGAAACATAGCATTGGGGAGAGACTCAGTTACTGTCCCTTCCATTTCAATAGAATCTTCTTTTGACAAACAAATTCTCCAAAATTCAGTATAAGTTTTATATATAAAGATAATTTCATGAAGTTTATCTCCATAAAATTATCAGCGCACCTATGCAAGAAATTCTTTGATAGATTTAGTTACTTCTGGCATAGCCGGTGTGCCATCAATTTGCTTAACTTTATTTCCATAAAATTTTAGCAGAGGTCTTGTTTTGGCATTGTATTCCTCTAACCGATTTTTAATAACCTCCTCGGTGTCGTCAGCACGGCCTTGATCATTCGCTCTGGCTTTGAGTCGATCAATTAAAAACTGATCTGGCACGTCAAGATTGATTACCGAGTCGTAAGGTTGGTTTAGCTCGTCTAACAAAACATCTAGAGCTTCAGCTTGGGCAACTGTGCGGGGAAATCCATCGAGCAGCCAACCAGATTGAGTGTCAGGCTGTCTTAATCGAGACTCGATTACCTCAATCACGACAGAATCAGGGACTAGTCTGCCAGAATCGCTATAGGACTTAACCTTTAGCCCTAATTCTGTACTCTGCTTAATTTCAGATCTAAAAATATCACCAGGTGCAATTCTGGGTACTTGCCATTCAGTAGCCAAAATTTCGCCTTGCGTACCCTTACCAGCTCCAGGGGGACCCATTAAAATCACTCTAGGCATTATTGTTTAACCATACCTTCATAACGTTGAGAGATTACATATGTTTGGATTTGCTTTGAAGTTTCGATCGCCACACCAACCAAAATCAATAGGGAAGTTGCACCAATGCCGCTAAAAGTTGATACACCAGTTGCTTTCTCTAAAGCACTAGGGATAATCGCAATTCCGCATAGAAAGACCGAGCCCAGAAGAGTCAGACGATTTAAAATACCACTGATATAGTCTGAAGTTGCAGTACCGGGACGCACCGTCGGAATGCTGCTACCATTCTTTTTCAAGTTTTGCGATAGCTCAACAGGATTTAATACTAAAGATGAATAAAAGAAGCTAAATCCTAAAATCAGCAGCATATATACAGGGATATGACCAGCACCACTAGGAGAAATCCACGTGGCGATCGCTACAAACACTGGATTATTGATACTCTGACTAAGATAGGCAGGCAAAATCATTACCGATGAAGCAAAAATAATCGGCATTACCCCACCCTGATTTAGGCGTAAAGGCAAATAGGAAGACTGCTCACGATATAGCTTACGCCCCACTTGGCGGCGGGCATAAATAATTGGAATTCGTCTTGTACCTTCTTGCACAAAGACAATACCGACGATCATCACCAAGAAAACTAACAATAACAAAATAACTCCGCCAACTCGTGAGCTATCCTTTTGGGCAAGCGAGATCGTATCCCCCAAAGATTTTGGTAAGTTTGCCACAATACTGATAAAAATCAGTAAAGAAGCACCGTTGCCAACACCTTTTTCGGTAATCAACTCGCCAGCCCACATGACAAACATCGAACCTGCCGCAAGCGCAAAAGTTGTCTGAAAAATGAAGCTAGAGAATATTACTCTGCCATCTCCAAGGGTTAACCAGTTGGAACTTACTTCCGATAGTACGCCTGAGTTCTGCACCCAAACGCCTAATCCCCAACTTTGAATAAGTGCCCATCCAAAGGCAACGTAACGAGTGTATTGTGAGATTTTTCTTCTCCCTGCTTCACCCTCATTTTTTTGCAAATTTTCTAGGGTTGGTAACGCCGAAGTCATCAATTGCATAATGATCGAAGCATTGATGAATGGCAAAATACCAAGAGCAAAAATACCAAGTAGTGATAGACCACCACCTGAGAAAATATCCAAAAAATTAACTACAGCGTTATTTCTAACAATTTCTGTAAATCTTAAGCGATCGACTCCTGGTAGTGGTAAATAAATTCCCAGTCTTACTAATATCAAAACGCCCACAGTAACTAGCAAACGTCCCCGCAATCCTGCGGCTTGAGCCATTTGCAAAAAAGTTTCTTGGGCAGTCGGAGCTTTTCCTTTGCTAACAACCATAACTAAACTTACCTCAAGGCTAAAGGTCTATAGATTTAGGGTAGGCAGTGAGTTGTACTACCTACCCTGGCTATGCAATATATTGTAGTTCGATGATGAACAGTGCAATCTCGTTATCCCAAAACGACAAAAGAGAATAAACGGCGAAGTGCCTAGCACCTCGCCGCTTATTCTCTTTTGATTAGGCAGCAACTTCTACAGTACCGCCAGCCGCTTCGATTTTAGCTTTTGCTGATGCGGTGGTTGAATGAGCGCGAATGGTTAGGGCTACAGTGACTTCACCTCTTCCTAAGATCCGCAAAGCTCCATCATTTTGAGTAACGATACCTGCATCAATTAAAGACTCAAGGGTTACTTCAGTTCCCTCAGGTAAGTTACTTAATTGATCCAGATTCACAATTGTAAAATGTTTAGGATTAACAATTGTAAAGTGCTTTAACTTTGGTACTCGTCGGTAAAGAGGAATTTGACCACCCTCAAAGCCAGGTCTGGTGGGGCGACCCGAACGAGATTTTTGACCACGCATACCAAAACCACCGCTAGCACCTTGCCCTGCGGCAATACCACGTCCGATCCGACGCTTGCGATGCTGTGAGCCTTCTTGAGGCTGAAGATCGTCAATTTTCATAGTTTTCCTTTCTCCTTTTGGCAATAACGGCGTACGCACCGTTATTGTATTAATTAAATAGCTGTTCTAGCGTAATACCACGCGCTCTGGCTACTTCACCAAAGGTACGCAATGTGGAAAGGGCGTTGATCGCAGCACGAGCATTGTTCAGTGGGCTGCTAGAACCAAGTTGCTTTGCCAAAATATTTTTGACTCCAGCAAGTTCCAATACAGTTCTAACGGCTCCACCAGCGATTACACCAGTACCAGGGGAAGCAGGACGGATGATGACTTTAGCGCCACCGCCGATGCCGTTGGTAGGATGAGGGATCGAACTGCTCTTGGTTAGAGGGACATTGATCGCATGTTTTCTAGCATCAGCAACGCCTTTTTTGACTGCGTTAATAACGTCAGCGGCTTTACCAACACCAACACCAACTTGTCCTTTCTCATTACCGACGACCACGATCGCACGGAAGCTGAGCTTTTTACCACCTTTAACTACTTTAGTTACGCGGCGGATTTGGACAACTCGTTCTTGCCATTCGGATTCTTTCTCGCCACGGGCACGATCGTTTTTCTTACTATCGCGCTTACCCTTACGTTTTTCATCGCGGCTATCGCCATTATCACCGCCGCTGTCGCGACCGCCGCCTGGTTTGGATTCTCTATTCTTAGCCATAGTTTTTATATCTATTGATTCACTGGATGATTCATTGCTTAAAAATCGAGACCTGCTTCGCGGGCAGCTTCAGCGAGAGCTTGGACTCTACCGTGATAAAGGTTGCCACCGCGATCAAATACGACTTTGGTAATTCCCTTAGCGATCGCTCTTTCAGCAATCAAAGTGCCGACTTTAGCAGAAGCTTCTGAGTTAGCAGTAGTGCTGAGGGTACCCTTAATATCTGATTCGAGGGTAGATGCAGCAACGAGAGTATGCTGCTCCACATCATCAATCACTTGCGCCACGATGTGATTGTTTGAGCGATAGATTGCTAAGCGAGGACGATCAGATGTACCTGATAATCCTTTACGAATACGCTTGTGGCGGCTTATGGTTGCTTGTCTACGACTATTAGCACTCATGTTTTTTATATATGAAAATTACGAAAATCGAAAAGATTAAATTGCATAAGCTAAAAAGTTATTAGCCTTACTTCTTACCAGTCTTACCAGCCTTGCGTCTAACAAATTCACCAAAGTAGCGAATGCCCTTACCTTTGTATACTTCAGGTGGACGTACAGCGCGAATTTTGGCGGCTAAGTTACCGACGATTTCTTTGTCGATACCTTCAACGACAATAAATGTGCCTTGAGGGACTTTCTTGCCAGTGGCATCTTCGACTGCAAGAGAAACTCCTACAGGAGGAACAATATCAACTGTATGACTATAGCCAACAGTAAGAACAATGTTGCTGCCATTGAGGTTGGCACGATAACCAACCCCTTGAATTTCTAGCTTGCGCTGAAAACCTGTGGACACACCTTCGACCATGTTAGCGACGAGAGTGCGGAAGAGTCCATGCTGTTGACGCGCTGGGCGAGATTCATTAACGCGATTGACAATCAGGCTATTTTCTTCTTGAAGAACTTCTACCGTTTTAGGTAATAAACGCTTCAATTCACCTTTAGGCCCTTTGACTGTCACCTCTTGCCCTGCGATAGAGACCGCAACTTTAGGAGGCAGAAGAATGGGACGTTTTCCAATACGAGACATATCTGTTTTCCTTTGCTTGTGTGTATTCCTGAATTAACAGTTCTGAGTTACCAGATATAGCAAAGAACTTCACCGCCGACCCCTTGTTTACGAGCTTCGCGATCGGTCAAGATGCCTCTGGAGGTGGAAATAATGGCAATGCCGATTCCACCTAATACACGGGGTAATTCTTTGGAGTTCGAGTAAACCCGTAAACCAGGTTTGCTAACGCGCTTGAGGCGTTTGATAATCGATTGACGGTTTTTACCTTCGTATTTGAGAGAAACTACGAGGTGGCGATCAATATTTTCGCCAGTTTCTTCAAAATCTGCAATAAAACCTTCTTGTTTCAGTACTCGGGCAATACTTACCGTCAACTTGGTGGCAGGAATTGCCGTTGTTTGATGCTTCGCAAGTGTGGCATTGCGAATGCGGGTAAGCATATCCGAGATGGTGTCGTTGGTAGCCATCCTTATCTCCTAATTCGATCTACTTATGATTCTCTAAAGGGCATACCGACTGCTTTCAGGAGCGCACGTCCTTCTTCATCTGTTTTTGCAGTGGTGATGATGGAAATATCAAGCCCACGAATTTGCTCAATACTGTCGTAGCTAATTTCGGGGAAGATAAGCTGCTCGCGAACACCGAGGGTATAGTTACCACGACCATCAAAGCTCTTGGGGCTAACACCACGAAAATCACGAATACGAGGTAATGAGAAGTTGATCAACCTATCCAAGAAATTGTTCAACTTGTCGCGACGCAGTGTGACTACGATCCCGACTGGCATTCCTTGACGCAGTTTAAATCCAGCGATCGCCTTTTTTGCTCTGGTGACAACGGGCTTTTGGCCAGCGATCGTGGCGATTTCAATCAACGAAGCCTCTAGGGACTTAGCATTTTGAGCCGCTTCCCCTAGACCACGATTGATCACCACCTTCTCAAATCGGGGAACTTGATGGATGTTGGTGTACTTAAACTGTTCGATCAATTTAGGAACAGCTTGGTTTTTATAGACTTCGGCGAACCTTGTTAGCATTTTATCTTCCTCAATGAATTTTCCTGGGCTTGGTCAGGCTTCTAGAATTATTTTTTGTCAGTTTTGACAGAATCGATAATTTCGCCGGTTTTCTTCAGCAATCTTACCTTTTGACCATCTTCGGTAAAGGTAAAGGCAGTGCGACTAGCGACTTTTTCCTTTTCCGAATACAACAAAACTTTGGAACTGTGAATGGGAAACTCGCGGGTAATGGTTTGTCCAGACTCACCATCGGCTTGGGGCTTAATGTGCTTAGTCTTGACATTCACACCTTCAACGAGGATAGTGCTGTCTTTAGGAAAAACTTGGAGAACCTTGCCAACGGTTCCCTTGGAGCTTCCTGAAATCACTTGGACAACATCATCTTTGCGGACATGAATCTTAAAAGACTTACGATTTCCGCGATACTTAGGCTTGGGTTTAAAGGGCATTACAGTACCTCTGGCGCTAGGGAGATAATTTTGGTAAAGTTTTTATCCCGTAATTCCCGCGCAACTGGACCAAATACGCGAGTTCCTTTGGGGTTACCGTCTTGATTAATGATCACCGCAGCATTGTCGTCAAAGCGAATTCTCATACCACTTTCACGGTTAATCGAAGCTTTAGTGCGAACAATCACGGCGCGGACAACATCAGATTTTTTGACTGGCATATTGGGTGCGGCATCCTTAACAGTAGCGATAATCACATCACCAACTCCGCCGAACGCACGGTTGCCACCAGCCAATACACGGATACATAGTAGTTTTTTAGCTCCACTATTATCCGCAACGTTTAGATAAGACTCTTGTTGAATCATGGCTTATGCTTCCGAGCTAGATGAGAGGATCTCTACAACTTCCCAACGCTTTGTACGGCTGAGGGGACGGGTTTCCCGAATTTTGACGCGATCGCCTTCACGGGTTTTATCTTCTTCATCGTGGGCTTTAAACTTAGTCGTTTTGACCACGATTTTTCCGTATTTAGGGTGAGAGGTACGGTTTTCGACCGCCACAACCACCGTTTTTTGCATTTTATCGCTGACGACAACGCCAACTTTTTCTTTTACTGCCATTGCTAGTTCCTATGTCTTTAAATCTTAAGTTTTTAAATTTGCTGCTAGATAGCTCTCTTAAGCTCTGGACAGGCGTTCACGCTCGACAGTCAGCAATTGTGATAAGCGATGCTTTGCGTGTTTGAACTGATGAGGTTGCACAGGTTGTCTAGTTGCTTGCTTAAACCGCAAATCAAATAGCTCTTTCTTGACGGTCAAGATTTGTGCTTTCAAATCATCATCAGATAGCTCTCTAGTTTCTTGGACTTTTGGGAGCGACATAATTCTTACTCCTTCTCACGAATAACAAATCTGGTTTTGATGGGCAGCTTGGCTGCGGCAAGACGAATTGATTCTCTAGCAGTCTCTTCGCTTACGCCTGCGACCTCAAACAAAATCCGACCAGGTTTAACGACTGCTACCCAAAACTCTGGAGCACCTTTACCAGAACCCATACGGGTTTCAGCAGGACGCATGGTTACGGGCTTATCTGGGAAAATACGAATCCAAATCTTGCCACCGCGACGGATGTAGCGGTTCATGGCTCGACGGGCAGCTTCGATTTGGCGAGAAGTAATCCAAGAAGGCTCTAGTGCCTGAATTGCATAATCACCAAAATTGATTTCAGCTCCTCTAGTCGCAGGACCTGAAAGCCGACCGCGCTGCTGCTTACGAAATTTTGTACGTTTAGGACTTAACATGGTTCAAAACTCAAGGGTGACAGAAGTTTATCCTTCAGCGCTAGAACGATCCTCAAACTGAGGACGACGTTGCTGGCGACGACGGGGTTGTGCGGCTGGAGCAGGAGCTTCTTCGCCTTCGATAATTTCGCCTTTAAAGATCCAAACCTTGATGCCGATAACACCATAGATGGTTCTGGAAGTTTTGTAGCTATAGTCAATATCAGCACGCAGAGTATGCAAGGGGACTCGACCTTCGCGAACCCACTCAGTTCTCGCAATTTCAGCACCGTTGAGACGACCACTGATTTGCACCTTAATTCCTTCAATTCCTGCCCGTTGAGCTCTTTGAATGGCTTGGCGGACAACACGACGGAAAGAAACACGGCGTTCGATCTGCTGAGCAATATATTCTGCAATCAGAGGTGCTTCGGCATCAACTCTGGTTACTTCAGTGACATTGATCCGAACTTGGCTAGTACCTGTCTTTTTCAGGGAACTATCTTGTTCGAGGTACTTAACTAGTCCGACTCGCAATTGCTCGATACCAGCACCACCACGACCTACAACAACTCCTGGACGAGCAGTGCGGATTTCGAGATCAACTTGATCAGCCTTGCGATCAATCAAGATTTCGGCAATACCAGCATTACTCAAAGTTTTTTCAATGTACTTACGGATTTTGCTGTCTTCTTCAGCCAAGACACCATAACGATTGACATCAGCGTACCAACGAGAAAGGTGAGACTTAGTGATGCCGAGGCGTAACCCTGTTGGGTGAATCTTCTGACCCATACCTATTCTTCCTCCAATGGTTTGACGGTAATCGTAATGTGACAAGTAGGCTTACGGATTTGGTAAGCACGACCTTGGGCGCGGGGACGGAAACGTTTGAGGCTAGGTCCTGCATCGGCAAAGGCTTGACCGACTACTAGGGTCGCGGGATCAAGTCCTGCGTTATGTTCTGCATTAGCTACAGCCGATCGCAATACTTTTATAATGTATTCGGCGGAGCGATAGGGCAGAAATTCGAGAATTATCAATGCTTCGCGATAGCTACGACCACGGATCTGGTCGAGTACTCGGCGTACCTTGTGGGGTGACGAACGAATATATTTAGCTACAGCAGGGATTTCGTTTTGAGCGAGAATCATTTTTTAATTACCTGTCTACCTATCTCTTGGCTTTTTTATCGCTCTTGGCATGACCGCGGAAGGTGCGAGTAGGCGCAAACTCACCGAGTTTATGTCCTACCATCTGCTCCGTGACATATACAGGAACGTGTTGCTTGCCGTTATGAACAGCAATGGTATGCCCGATCATTTGGGGAAGAATTGTGGAAGCACGTGACCATGTTTTGATAACTTGCTTTTCGCCTTTGGCGTTCAGCTTCTCAACTTTGGTCAATAGGTGATCGGCAACGAAGGGACCTTTTTTTAGCGATCGCGTCATATTTGTACTCTCTAAATAAGTCTTTGGGCTTTGCGACCGCGAAGGCAGCCGCTAAGCAAAAAATTAAGCGTTACGTCCGCCCTTACCGCGCTTCGAGGACTTGCGACGGCGACGAACAATGAGGGAATCACTGAGTTTACCCTTCTTGCGAGTTTTATAACCCAAGGTTGGTTTACCCCAAGGCGTAACAGGACCACTACGGCCAATAGGGGCACGACCTTCTCCACCACCATGGGGGTGATCGACAGGGTTCATGACCATACCACGAACTTTTGGACGACGGTTCAACCATCGGCTACGACCTGCTTTACCAAGACTGGTATTGCTATGATCGAGGTTGCCAACTTGACCGATGGTCGCAAAACAATCTTTGCGAATCAAACGAACTTCACTAGAAGGAAGCTTGAGAGTAACAAAATCGCCTTCCTTAGCTGCAATTTGAGCACCAGCACCAGCTGACCGAACAATCTGACCACCCTTACCAGGAACGAGTTCAACATTATGAACTACTGTGCCCAAAGGAATCGCAGAAAGGGGCATTGCGTTACCGATTTCAAAAGGAACACCAGTTGTCCCTGCTTGGATCTTGTTGCCTACAGCAATACCCTTGGGAGCAAGAATATATCTCTTTTCGCCATCTTCGTATTGCAATAAAGCAATGCGAGAGGTGCGGTTGGGATCGTACTCGATCGCAATGACTTCAGCGATGATATCGCGCTTATTGCGCTTAAAATCAATGATCCGATAAAGACGCTTATGACCACCACCACGTCTACGGCTGGTGATTACACCACGGTTATTACGACCTCTTTTACGATGGACGTGTGTGGTTAAAGACTTTTCGGGTTCTGATTTGGTGATTTCCGCAAAGTCCGAGACAACGGTTTGTCTAGTACTAGCGGTATACGGTTTATATGCACGAACGCCCATAATTGTCTGATTTTGGTCTGATGTTATTAAAGAACAGTTCTCTGGTTTTGTTTTCTTAATAAAAATAACTTGTGGCTATTTTTATTAAGAGTTTACACATCTGGGAACAAATCGATTTTGCTGCCTTCAGCGAGAGTGACGATTGCTCTCTTGACTTGAGCACGTTTGCCTGCAAACTTACCAATCCGACGCGCTTGTGCAGGGGGATTATGGGTATTTACCTTCTTAACTGTGACTGAGAATAGGCTCTCGATTGCAGCTTTGATTTCAGGCTTAGTGGCATTGTGGAAAACATCAAATGTGTATTTGTTGTTTTCTAGTTGTCGAGTTGCCTTTTCGTTGAGCAGAGGGCGACGAATGATATCAGGCAAACGACGAGGATTGAATTCGGTTGGGATCTTAGCCATGGTGTTTAATTCTTCTACTTAGATTCCGTTATTCTGCATCTTCGACCGTAGTTACGATCTCGGTTGCCAACTTTGCATCGCCACCATATACCTCGTGGATCTTGACGATCGCTGAACGAGTTGCCACAATCTTGGTAGCATTTACGATGTCAAAAATATTGAGCTGATCAGCCGCAATTAGTTGCAAGTTCTGAATGTTGCGTGCAGACAAAACGACATTTTCGTCCTTATGATCAATGATAATAAGCGTCTTGCTACCAGCAACCACACCCCAACGCCCAAGAGCTTGAGATAGTTCCTTTGTTTTAGGCTGTACTAGATTTAAGGCAAAATCCTCAACTACGATCAAATCTGCTGCACGACCAGTGAATGCTGTGCGAAGAGCTAGACGGCGCTCTTTACGATTCATCTTAGTGTCATAATCTCTAGGCTTTGGTCCAAAAACTGCACCACCACCACGAGTTAGAGGAGATCTTGTCGAACCTTGACGGGCGCGACCAGTACCCTTTTGTCTGAAAGGCTTACGACCACCACCACGTACTTCAGCGCGGGTCTTACTACTTGCTGTGCCTTGACGGGCATTAGCGAGCTGTCTGACTAGAGCCCGGTGTACTAGACCTTTAGCAGTTGCTTCCTTAGCAACACGCAATTCAAGATCTATCTCACCGACTTCTTTCCCTGTCCAATCTTTTACTATAGGCATAACTTAAATTCTCTCGATCTCACGAACAAACTACTTAGTTCTTACTTAGCCTTGCCGACAATTACGGTAGGAATGACGTTAAGCAATGCACCAGCTTTACCAGGTACTGCTCCTTTAATTAGCAGCACGTTGTTCGCTGCATCGACCTTGACTATAGTTAGCTTCTTTACGGTAATTTGTTTACCGCCAAGACGACCAGCCATGCGCTTACCAGGATAAACACGCCCAGGAGTTGTACCTGCACCAGTTGAACCAGGCTCTCTATGGTTCTTAGAACCGTGAGACATAGGACCACGTCCAAAGTTGTGGCGTTTTTGATAACCAGCGAAGCCTTTACCAATGCTAGTGCCAATTACATCAACGATATCGCCATCCTTGAATTGGCTTACATCTAGTGTTTGTCCAATACTGTAAGCACTCACGTCATCTAGACGATATTCACGTAGATGCTTTACAGGTTCTGATCCTGAGGCTTTTAAGTGTCCTAACTCTGGCTTAGTGATTAGTTTCTCGCGGGTTTTGCCATAACCAACTTGAATAGCTTTATAGCCTTCTTTGGTGTCGGTCTTAACCTGAGTTACTGTGATAGGACCTGCGTGGACAACTGTTACAGGAATAGCGTTGCCATCCGAATCGAATACTTGGGTCATCCCAAGTTTTGTGCCGAGAATTCCGACAGTCATGAAAATTAGCTCCGCTTGCTTGTAGCTGCATTTTTATGCCCCAGCGATTTTGACCTGCCAATTGAAGCGGTACGAAGCACCATGTCAATTGCACATTTCTAAATCACTGAATTTTTGACAGGCTCAAAAGAGATCGGTTTCGATCTTTAGTAAGGTTGATTTGTTTTGAAGGCGGTTTAACGGACTTCGAGACGACTTACAGAAGATGTCTAGACTAACTACTAGACGTGGGAAACTCAATCTCTTGGGTTGGTTGTTATAGGCTAAAGATTTTTTAATTTCTTTAATGCGCTATACCAATGCGTGACTCAGACTTAAGAACTATTACGCTATGTACTTTTTCTTAGTTTCTGTTTTTAGTCACGATTAGTAATCATAACTCTATGTCAGGTATTTTGTCTATAGTTTTTTAATTTTTTTTGCAAAAATAAAAAGACTCTCATTTTCGCTGTGTTTCTGTTTTGTTTATTTCGTTATGTGGCGATCGCTAAACACTTCACCCAACCTTGTAACAAAGTGAGTTCTTTGAGTTTGCCACTCATCTTCAAGTCTTTTGGTTTGAGAAGATTTTTAAGTATGGCTTTTTTACTCAACTCATTTAGGATTGCTATATCTACCCGTGATGAAGTAGAAATTGGATCGGCTTTAGAATTAAGAAGTACATTATTGCTTGCTGCTTTGGAATTTTCTCAACAGGCTTTGAATGGGGAAGTAAAACATTCTGAAGTTGCCAACTGGCGTTACGTGGAAGGAATATCACTACTAAGATTAAAATTGCGGGCAATGACGGCAAATGAAATGAAAGAAGATCGCGAGAAATGTCTTTTAATTGGAATGGATGATTTTATTGGCAAGCCTGTAGGAATGGAAACTCTCAGTATGGTTTGAAAAAAGTTTGCTGGAGATCCCAAAATACATCAATCTCTATGCTCCGAAAGCGATCGCAATCCATTGTTTTGATTTAACAAATCGCCATAGGGTAATACCAATAAGCCATGATATTGCTGCGGCAAGGGGTACAAATAAGATGCCGCCTACTATTTCGAGAGGGGCGATCGCTCTTAGTATCCAGACATGAATCAGATAGGTTGTAAAGCTGGCATTAGAGAACGTTTGATTGGAGAGTGTTACAAAGTTCCATTGTTTAAGCTTTTGCCAAGAGAGTGACCATAGCAAGAAGGTTAAAGTTAAGAGAATAACTGTTGGTCTTGTATAATGCCCGACTGCTTCTGCTGAGTTTTTTAAGATAGCAGTACTATAAAATTCGCCTAATCCCAAAATTGCCGCGATTACAAATAGATATCCCCATGTACGTGATCGCCATTTTGAAACAAGCTGATTAATCCATCCGCGATCTTTGGCTAACCAGATACCAATCTGAAAATATGGCAACCAATAAATTACATGATTTCCATCGGGAAGCAAGTTAGAGATAACAGGAAATAATCCAAAGATAGTAGATATCCATCGCAAACTAAATAGGACGAAAGTAATAGCTAATAAAATATATAGTTTCCTAACAGTAAAATTGATGCGGCGAAGTAACGGGTAGATTACATAGCATTGCAAAATAATTCCTAAAAAGTAAAGATGATAATCTCCCATGCCTGTGTAAAGGGCTTGCCAAATTTGCTGAAGACGCTCTTGGTAATTAGCTGCCATGAATTGAGATCGCCCAACTACATTAAGCAAAGTAAATAGAATATAAGGTGGGACGATTCGTCCTAGACGACGTTGACAAAATATTTTTAAATCAAAAGGTCTCTTGGCTTCTGACTGAGAAAGGGCGAAGCCAGACAGAATGACGAACATTGGCACGGTAAAACGTCCGACTTGATTAATCATCGTGTCAATAAAAATTTCAGGATTCATTGTGACTGTATCTTTTACCCCAAACCACCAATGATGAGAGGTATGAATACTAATCACAATTGTGGTGGCGATCGCCCGTAATAGATCAGACAGTTCCCAAGTCATTTAGGATTGCTATATATGAAATTCAAGTTCTAATAGTGATAAATCATCTTCAAAGGGATTATTATTAGCTGCCTCTTTGACACAAGATAATATATATTCAATCCCTGACAAGCGGTCGCTAGGCATTCTAATAAAGGTATCAATTAAAGCATTAAGTCCCCAAATACTACCATCATCTTGTGAAACCTCATAGACGCCATCACTAAACAAATACAATCGGCTACTAGTATCAATCTCACAAACTTGTTCGTGATAGGAACCGTCGGGCATCATCCCAATTGGTATACCAGATGTTTTTAAAAGTTTTATTTTAGGGGTTTCTTCATTAGAAATTAACACTGATGGCGGATGCCCAGCACTTGAATAAACAAGTTGATGAGTTTGCTTATCATACACACCATACCAAATAGTGAAATACATATCATTATGTACAGACATTTGGAATGTATTATTCAAATCATATAATACCTCGCTCGGTCTATAAAAATTGGTAGTAGTTTGAGCATTTCTACTACGTCTCAAACTACGGGTACGCATTAAATTTAAAACAGATACAGATAGTAAAGCTGAGCCAACCCCATGCCCTGATACATCGAGCAGATAAAAAGCTAAGTGATTAGCATCTAACCAGAAATAATCAAAGCTATCACCACCCAGTTGAGTTGATGGTAAAAAACTGGACTGAATTGAAATCTTGCCTTCAATGGGTTCAGGCAAAAGCGATCGCACATATTCCGAAGCTTGAAATAATTCCTGTTCGATTATTTGTTTTTGGCTTTGTAGTTCTTTGGTTGTCTGATATAGCCTTAACCCAGCTCGCACCCTTGCTCGTAACTCGTTAATTCGTGGGGGCTTACTTAAAAAATCATCAGCTCCCATTTCTAGACCCCGCACCAAGTCAACTTCTTGATCTCGCGCAGTTAATAAAATCAGATAAATATTTGCAAGCTCAGGATTACTTTTGATGATCCGACATACTTCCAAACCATCAATAACTGGCATCATCCAGTCACAAATAATTAAAGAGGGATGTAATTCTTTAATCTTTGCCAACCCTTCCTCACCATCTTTTGCCAAAGAAACATCATAGCCCTGACTCTTGAGAAACCTCTGAAGAGTCAGTCTAATCGTCGGATCATCATCAATGATGAGAATTTGAGACATTTATTTGCTGTATCTATTCGCTAATCGTGAAAGATTTTGCAACTCTAATAAACAGATCTTTAACTCTATCCCAGCGCCTTTCGGAGCTAGAAATACTTAGGGTGTAGAGATTACCACGATTGGTGGATACGGTTACGAGGTCGTGACGCGGCTCGCCTTGCAAACGCTTCACGGCATACTCAAAGGTGTAATAGCTGCGATCACCGACTGCTCTTTGTTCAGCATTAAGTAACTTTGCTTGGCGACCTGAACCCTCAGGAGCAACCACGCGCCGCTGCAATCGTAACCCGATCGCCTCAGGATCGCCAATTTCCTCTAGCGCTTTCACTGTTTCTAACTTACTAATTGCAACAGATACATTTTCTGAAGGCTCAATGATGTCATGGAATAGGATATCAATCATTGAGTTACCCTTAGTTTCTGTCCAACCATTGGGGTATAAAAAGCGATAGCCATCTTTACTATCAGCAAAGGGAATTAGTCCACTGGTGGGCGTATTGGCGCAACTGGTCAGAAACAGGGCAAATAGCACAAGCAATGTAGAGACTGCACGTTTAAGCATAATTAGAGGTATTAAATGAAACAAACAGCAAAAATATTATCAAAAATATTAAGAAATTCTAGTTAAGAGGTAGTCGGTAAATGCAGCTACAACTCCTTTCTAAGACTTGCCAATACTAGAATACAGTACCGTAGCAAGCTCTACTAAATGAAAGCGTAATTAAAATTATGACAGAAAATTGTAAAGTAATGATTCTCTCGCATCACAATAGAAATAAATTTCGCAATTGTTAAGTATTACGTCGAAAAATTACACTTCGTATCCAACCATTGGGGCGGATAACCCTAGTATGATAGTTTCTATATCAAAAGTCATAGAAAAGACTTGTAATTGTTAAGTTCAATAAATTTAGCAACATATTTTAAAAGTTTAGATTTAGTTTACATCCACATAATTTATGAGAGGTAACGCGGTGACTAGCAATAAATCTGTAGCAATTCAGCAAGGTGATCTAAGCGAATACGTCGCACATTTGCAATTACACATGGCTTTGCAAGCCCGTAACCTCGTTCCGAATTTGAGTGGAGATCGCCAAGATAGCCGTAGCAAGATGCTATCTAGCACCCAAGCGGATTTCGAGAGACTAGCTTCTCGCTTGTAATTAAAAAAAGAGGTGCAAAGCCCTCTTTTTTTAATTAGGCAAGGGGCTTAAGCCCCTTGTTACTAATTTTTTGGCACAATAGAAAAGTAAGATCAAATGGAGTCAGTAAAGCTAAATCCATTTGATGAACAAAAACTATTTTGAGGTGTCATGCAAGCTGAGACGTTAGATTTGTTGGAATGGAATCGTTTATGTCAGCATTTATCAACATTTACAACGACAAAGCTGGGGGCGATCGCGGCGGTGCATTTGCCGATCCCCGATCGCTATGTTCAGACATTAGAATTACTCACCCAAACTAAAGAGACATATGCCCTTGAGGAGCGCAATGCTGGGGTATCCCTTGATGGGATTCAGAATATTACTGAGGCAGTACTGCGGGCTGAAAAACTGGGGATTTTATCGGCAGGGGAACTATGGGCGATCGCTACAACTTTGGCGGGGGCGCGAAATTTACGCCGTCAGTTAGATAATGCCGATTACTGCCCGAATTTACAGATTTTAGCTAGCGAATTGCGGACTTATCCCGATGTGGAACAGGAAATTTATCGCTGTATCGATGAAGGGGGCAATGTTTTAGATCGGGCTTCGGTACGGTTGGGTGAAATTCGCCATGAGTTAACGTCGGTACGCGATCAAATTTTAACGAAACTGCAAAATATCATGCAGCGCAATGCCAGTTCGTTACAGGAGCAGATCATTACCCAACGTAGCGATCGATATGTTTTATCAGTCAAATCACCTCAACGAGATCGCATTCCTGGGGTAATTCATGACACTTCTAGTACAGGCATGACGCTATTTGTCGAGCCAAACTCAGTGGTGCAATCAAATAATCGCTTGCGGCAACTTCTCAAAATGGAGCAAGCCCAAATCGAGATTGTTTTGACGGATCTGAGCGCGAAGATCACAGCGATCGCCGAAGATTTACAAAAGTTGCTGATAATTGTTACGAAGATTGATCTAGCTGTGGCAAGAGCAAGGTATGCCTATTGGTTAGGGGCAAATCCTCCACATTTTGCGGAAACCGAAGCAATCGTACTGCGTCAGTTACGACATCCTTTATTGGTTTGGCAACAACGCAACGAAGAGGGGCACGAGGTTGTCCCTGTAGATGTATTGGTGTCACCACAAATTTCCGTAGTTGTGATCACAGGACCAAATACTGGTGGTAAAACGGCGACTTTAAAAACCTTTGGACTAGCTGCCCTAATGGCAAAGGCGGGAATGTATATTCCTGCGAAAGAGCCTGTGGAATTACCTTGGTTTGATCTCATCCTCGCGGATATTGGTGATGAGCAGTCCTTACAGCAAAATTTATCTACCTTTTCGGGGCATATTCGCCGTATTGGTAGAATTTTGGGTTCACTTTCTGAGCAATCTCTAGTTCTTCTCGATGAAGTTGGGGCTGGCACTGACCCATCGGAAGGCAGTGCGATCGCTACAGCTTTATTGGAATATCTCGGAGAACATACACGCCTTAGCATTGCCACAACTCACTTTGGTGAACTCAAAGCCCTAAAATATCAAAATCCCAAATTTGAAAATGCTTCCGTCGAATTTGATGATGCATCTCTTGCACCTACCTATCACCTACTATGGGGCATCCCCGGACGCTCCAATGCCTTAGCGATCGCAGGGAGATTAGGTTTACCGCAGGACATTCTCGATGCAGCACAGGTACGTGTGGGTATTGGCTCCGCCGAGATGAATGAGGTGATCGCTGAACTAGAAGCTCAACGCCGTGAACAAACTCAAAAAACGCAGGCAGCCGCGCATTTATTAGTGGAAACTGAACGATTGCATCGTGAAATTTTGGATCGTGCCGAAAAAATGAGATCGCAAGAGAAGGAATTCCGCGAACGTCAAGAAAAAGAGGTTAATGCAGCGATCGCTCAAGCCCAAAAGGAAGTCGGTCGGGTAATTCGCAAGTTGCAAAAGGGCGAACAATTAGGAGCACAAGTTGCCGCCGATGTCCAACGCGCTGAGCAAAGAATCGAGGAATTAACCAAGCGACATATACCAGTAATGCCCGAAGAGAAAATCGAGGTGAAGGTGAAAGTAGGCGATCGTGTTCGGATTCCCAAATTTGGCAAAATTGCTCAAGTCCTAACTGCCCCTAATAGTTCTGGTGAATTTTCAGTGCGGCTTGGTACGATGAAGTTATCGGTTAATTTGACGGATACTGAGCCAATTTAATTCATTTCCCTCAATGGCTTAAATAGTACGATGGGTGTTGAGAAATTTTTAGGCTGGCAATCCTATAGCCTTATAATGTAATGACTAGCTAGACATATTGAGAGGCAAAATCTGATGAAATTAACGACAGCAGATGCTGAGTTATTCTTTGATTTAATGTGGTCATTACAGTTTTTTATCAACAGAGAATTAAAAATTTTCACAAAGATTAAAACCCGCGAAGAGTATTCTACATTGCCGCAAGAAGAAAAGATGGTTTTAAGAGAAAAGATCTACGAACAGCCAGAACTAATAGATAAATATGTTGCTACTAATCCAGATCGATTTAATAATAATTATCTATTAATAGTAAAACAATGGAAAAATTTTATAAAGTGTGATTTCTATATACAGCGATATCTGAAAAATCATGCAATATTTATTAGTGGTGATAATGTCTATGGTGTTTTAGGATTGCATGATTCTTTTGACAACTTATTTCCCGCGAATTACTTGCCAAGATATGTAAAGACGGTATTGCTGCCATTTCAAGGGGGAATTGTTTACGATGGACTAATGCAGGTTTATAAAGTTTCTTTTGGTGGCGGTATTAAGCGATCTTTGTCAGAAGCTTATATGCAGGCAAAACAAAATAATAAAATTATTACGACCTTAGAAAAAACAAGGGCAAAGATCGAGCGCAAGGCTTTTGTAGAAGTAGAGCGAGAAAATATTTGGATTGATGAGATTGAACAACTTAAGTCATTGTCGAAAAAACTAAAGGGCGGGGATGGGCAACCAGCAATTAACAGTCCAGTATTTAGCTTAGTTAAGGCTAGTATAGCTCTGGCAGATAAAGCATTGCTTGATGCATCAGATATAGATACTCTAGTAAAAGAACTCCAAAAAGTTGAAAGAGTAGTCAAGAAAGTTGAGAACACATTAAATCGGATGCTTTAAGAGTCATGATGATTTATCCGTAACTTAATTGTCATAAGCAGTAGGCTTGAATAACGATCTTGAATTGGCTTATTTAAATGTGCCAGCTACTTATTTATCTAGTAACAAATCATCATCACTTTAGCCACTTCATCTTTTTTCGTTTATGAAACATCTTTTTCAACTTCAGCAATTTGTTGTCTTTTTTCAACTTAGCAAATGGTTCCTTATTTCTTGCATTGTTGGGGTTTTGTCAGGTTTAGGTTCTGCTGCTCTGCTGGCTTCTTTAGAATGGGCAACTGATTGGAGAGAGTTACATTTATGGATGATTGCTTTGCTTCCTGTGGCGGGATTTCTGAGTGGTTGGCTATATCATCGCTATGGAAAATCGATAGAAGCTGGTAATAATCTTTTACTCGAAGAGATTCATAAGTCTAAAAAGATTATTCCTGTGCGGATGGCTCCGATGGTGTTGTTAGGCACTACTATAACCCATTTATTTGGTGGGTCAGCAGGTCGGGAAGGTACAGCTTTACAGATTGCTGCTTCCCTTGCAGATCAGTTGACCAAAATATTCAAGTTCAAATCTAATGATCGCCGAATTTTACTAATGGCTGGGCTTAGTGGTGGATTTGCCTCGGTTTTTGGAACTCCTTTAGCAGGAACAATCTTTGGCTTAGAGGTTTTGGCAATTGGAAAGATTAATCATAATGCTCTGTTTCCCTGTCTAGTCGCGGCAATTGTGGGCGATCGCATTACCTTGAGTTTAGGTTTACATCACACAGCTTATCGTCATGCAACCTTAATTCCATCTATAAACTTAATAGAGCTAACCTCTGCAATCTTGGCTGGCTTAGCATTTGGACTGGCTGCAATGGTGTTTGCAAAACTAACTCACAAAATCAGCCATATTTTTAAGTCTAAAATATCCTACGCTCCTTTACGTCCAGCTATTGGTGGGGGAATAGTTGCTTTGATCGTTTGGGCGATTGGTTCCACTAGGTATATTGGTTTAGGTGTTCCCACAATTGTGAATGCCTTTGAAATGCCGCTGCCACCTTGGGATTTTGCCGCCAAAATCGGGCTAACAGCATTAACTTTAGGAGCAGGTTTTAAAGGCGGTGAAGTAACGCCATTATTCTTTATTGGAGCAACATTAGGAAGTACTTTGTCATTAATTTTGCCATTATCTGCACCTTTACTAGCAGGAATGGGCTTCGTGGCAGTTTTTGGCGGTGCAGCCAATACACCGATCTCAGCAACGTTAATGGGAATCGAACTTTTTGGAATAGAGTCTGGAGTATTTATGGCGATCGCTTGCACGATGAGTTACCTTTGCTCAGGACATCCTGGTATTTATAGCGCTCAGCATGTCGGTTATGGCAAGTATCATTTTATTCCAATGAAAGAAGAGTTAAATTTAGAAGCTCATAAGCAAGAAGCCACTAATGACTAAATAAATAGACTGAACTAAAAAGAGAGGCTGCACTTGGTGCAACCTCTCTTTTTTTATGCAATTTAAATTTGAGGAACAAACCGTTCTTTTACAGGAACAGATGTATATTCAGAAATAATGCGGCGGAACTCTTCTCCATCAAGAGTTTCATTCTCAACTAGTAGATCGACTACGCGATCGATCGCTGTGCGATTTTCATACACGATCTGAAGTGCAGTTTGATAGCATTTCTGTACGATTTCACGAACCTGTTGATCGATTTTCGCAGAGATGTCTTCAGAATATTGCGATCCTCCACCCATGCTACGTCCGAGGAATACTTCCGAACTTTGACCTTCAAGGGCAAGTTGACCGATATTAGACATACCAAAACGAGTTACCATCTGACGGGCCATGCCACTTACCTGTTGTAAGTCACCACCCGCACCAGTAGTTACTTCTGATGCTCCAAATACTGCCTCTTCCGCAGCTCGTCCACCGAGGGCCGCAGTAATTCTCGCAAGGATTTGACCGCGAGAAATCAGGGTTTGCTCTTCATCAGGAGTGAACCAAGTCAAACCAGCCGCTTGACCTCTAGGAATGAGGGTGACTTTTTGAACAGGATCATGATCCTTCATCAATGTACCGACGATCGCATGACCGACCTCATGATAGGCTATCAAACGCTTGTTACGGCTATCTACAAGCGCTTTACCTTCAAGCCCAGCAATGATTCTATCTACCGCATCATCGATTTCTGCCATCGTCATCGCATCCTTACGACGACGAGCAGTGAGAATCGCAGCTTCATTAAGCAAGTTGGCAAGGTCAGCACCTGCAAATCCGGGAGTACGTCTGGCGATCGCTTCTAGAGAAACGTCAGGGCTAATTTTTTTGTCACGAGCATGAACGTTAAGAACTTGTAAACGACCTTTGATGTCAGGTGGATCAACACCGATTTGGCGATCAAAGCGACCGGGACGCAATAGTGCCGAGTCAAGGACATCAGCGCGGTTAGTTGCCGCAATTACGATCACACCAGAATTTCCTTCAAATCCATCCATTTCCGTAAGGATTTGGTTGAGGGTTTGTTCGCGTTCATCATTACCGCCACCGATACCGGCACCACGCTGACGTCCGACCGCATCAATTTCATCGATAAAAATAATACAAGGTGCGTTTTCCTTAGCTTTCTTGAACAAGTCACGGACGCGGGATGCACCGACACCGACGAACATTTCCACGAATTCTGAACCTGATACCGAGAAGAAAGGTACGCCAGCTTCACCCGCGATCGCTTTAGCAAGCAAAGTTTTACCAGTTCCGGGAGGGCCTATCAACAAAACGCCTTTAGGGATCTTTGCGCCAACGGCGGTGAAGCGCTCTGGTTTCTTTAAGAATGTTACAACTTCTTGAAGTTCTTCTTTCGCTTCTTCAATTCCTGCGACATCATCAAACATTACTCCGGTCTTGGCATCCATCGCAAAACGAGCCTTGGATTTCCCAAAATCCATCGCTTGTCCAGGACCACCCATTTGATTGGAGCGACGGAATAAGAAAAATAAACCTGCTAGTAAAGCGATCGGGAAAATCAAATTACTAATAAAGCCCCAGATCGCACCATTGTTGCTAGGTGGATAAATTGCCAAGTCCACGCCACCTTCATTGAGTTTGTCCATTAGCTCAGGTGCGTATAATGGCAAATCAACTCTAGCGCGTTGCTCTTTACCCTCAATTTGGGGATCGCTTGCTACGATTACCGCCGTGCGACCACCGTCAAAAATATCAACCTTGCGTACCCGATGTTCATCAAGATATTCAAGGAATCTTCCGTAGGCGATGCGGGTATTTGCCGCGTTCACAGTAGGGCGGCTAGGGGCTGGGCGGGCAACTAAGGTCTGCCAGCCAAAAAAGCCGATTATCGCTATGGGCAGTAACCACAGCAGTGCAGTTCTCCAAGAGGATTTCATATAGCAAAAAGCCTGATGTTCAAAATAATTTCTTAACTAAACTTAACTTACCATGATCTTTAATTAATGTAATAGCTCGATCGCAAATATCTATCCAAAGAAAAGCTCATCATAAATAAATGGCGCACGCACAGCGTACACCATAGGTTTTAGCTCTGATTTTTCATTGTGCCTGACTTCTTAAGAGCTAATTTGTGTTTGTTGTTAGAGACGTAATTGTTAGAGACGTAACTCTTTACGACCGTTTTGAACAATTGTGATTATGTCAATTAATTGTGATTCTAGATTACCCAAAACGCGATCGCTATATTCATCCGCTCCACGATGCATATCTTGGACTTCACCAGTCACTCTTTGATGCAAACTATCAAGATCCTTTTGAGCTTGACGGCGCATTTGATTCACTTCATTAAGAGTTTGAACACGTAACTCTTCACATTCCTGTTGCAGCTCCCGATGAATTTGACTTGCTTCTTGCTCAGCCTGACGAATAATCAAAGACTCTTCTAACATCTGACTAGCGCGTAACTCAGCAGACTTAACTAAATCTTCTGCATATTGTTGTGCTTCGGTAATTAAATCTTGTTTGTAAAGCAGAATCTCTTCTGCCTTAGCGATCGACTCAGGGACTGATAATCTTACTCGATCGATTTGCTGACAGAATTTCTCTTCATCAATGATAGTGTGACCCATCAAACGGAGTGAGCTATCAAGAACCATTACTTCAAGCTCATCTAGCTGTTTACGCAAGCTCATGTAGTAATCAGCTCTCTGCACTGCATCGCCCTCTCCATTGTAATTACCATTATTAGATTTATTACTAGCAGTTGAATTTTCTGTCAGCATCGGTTTTAAGTATGGAAAAGTTCAATGCTTCGATATTCTAAAAAGTTAAGTCAATAGATTTTGCTGGTGGACAAACCTAGCAAACTTGATTAACATTGTAAATGAATGTTTGCGAAATCTGTCACCAAATACAGTTTTTTTGATGAGACGAGACTAGCCCATCTCATCAAAATCATGCTAGCTAGGGATTTGAGACAATACTGTACGAGCTGCGACTAAGGTTTCCTCAACATCAGCATCAGTATGAGCTAAAGAGGTAAAACCAGCCTCAAACTGTGATGGGGCAAGGTAAACACCATGCTCTAACATCGCACGGTGGAATTTTGCAAACTTAGCAGTATCGCTAGTTTTCGCATCATCATAGCTGTATACCTGTTGATTAGTAAAAAACATCCCAAACATCGCTCCCACAATGTTACCTGTAGCAGCATGTCCAGCTTCATGGGCGATCGCCAACATGCCTTCGGCTAGTTTTTTAGTGATCTGTTCCAAATATTCGTAAGAACCAGCCCGTTTAAGAATTTCCAGTGTCTTGATCCCTGCGGTCATCGCCAAAGGATTTCCCGATAATGTACCAGCCTGATACATGGGGCCAGCAGGAGCAACTAGAGACATAATCTCTTTGCGTCCACCGTATGCACCTACAGGTAAGCCACCACCGATGACTTTACCCATAGTGGTAAGGTCAGGAGTAATACCAAAACGAGCCTGTGCACCACCATAAGAGAGACGGAAGCCTGTCATTACTTCGTCAAATACTAACAAAGCACCATTAGCATGACAGAGATCCTTTAAGCCTTGTAAAAAACCATCCTTAGGCACGATACAACCAGCATTACCAACTACTGGCTCGATAATCACGCCAGAAATTTGATCAGGATTTTCAGCAAACAACTGTTTGACGGCTTCGAGATCGTTGTAGGGAGCTGTGAGAGTATTTGCCGTGGTGGACTTAGGTACTCCAGGAGAGTCGGGTAAGCCGAGGGTTGCTACGCCAGAACCAGCCTTGACCAAGAACATATCGGCATGACCGTGGTAGCAACCTTCAAATTTAATGATTTTGTCACGACCTGTAAAGGCTCTCATCAGGCGTAATACGGACATACAAGCTTCTGTGCCAGAGTTAACAAAGCGCACCATCTCGACACTAGGAACGGCTTCGATCACCATTTCAGCAAGAGTATTTTCAAGAACGCAGGGCGCACCAAAACTTGTGCCTTTTTCGAGGGCTTTATGTAAGGCTTCGATGACTTCGGGGTGAGAATGTCCAACGATCGCAGGTCCCCATGAGCCAACATAGTCAATATATTTATTGCCATCAATGTCCCATGCATGAGCACCATTAACACGATCAAAGACGATTGGTTCACCACCAACGGATTTAAAAGCTCGCACTGGAGAACTTACACCGCCGGGCATAAGTTCTTTGGCTTTAGCAAAAATTTCTTGAGAGGCTTTTGTTTTAAAAGGGGATAAATTCACAGTCATTTTTTATCGAAGATTTTTTTTAGATTTTGTAAGTCTTTCCAGATTAAATTTAACTTAGCAACGATGCAAGCGTCACGCGAATAGCACATAAAGTTGCAACTATTTTGAATTTGGGATTGAAATTGGTGGGGAAATTCCCGCTGTGATCACATTAAATGACAATTTAATGCCATTTAATGCCATTTAATTGTCATAAAAATGATATGCAATTGACTTAATTGTGATGCGCGGAAGATTGCAAATATTTATGACACAATAATACTTAAATTTTTTGCATTTCTGAAAAAGTATTCGATCTTTCGTATATGATTTAAATAGATAGGGGTGAATCGTGTTAATGATATTTATAAAGTTCATATTCTTCATAAACCTGTAAAGGCATGCTTTAGCATATATTCAAAAACCTATCAAAGATTAAAATCACTAAGAATTGTTCGAGCCAATGAGAATTCTACTTGTAGAAGATGATGCAAATTTAGCTGCTGCGTTAGCCGAAATTCTAACTGGTCAGCATTGTGTTGTAGATATCGCTAGGGATGGGGAAGAAGGCTGGGAGAAATCTCAAGCCGATGATTATAATCTCATCTTGCTAGATGTCATGTTGCCCAAGCTAGACGGCATTAATCTATGTCGTCGTTTACGAGCTCATGGCAACAATATTCCAATTTTAATGGTTACGGCTCTTGATATAAGTTCTGATAAGGTTCAGGGCTTGGATGCTGGTGCTGACGATTATCTTGTTAAACCCATCGATCCACCTGAGTTGATGGCTCGGATCCGTGCCTTGTCACGCCGCGCTCAGATCGCTGAACCCACTGTTCTGCGTTGGGGGGAACTGCAACTCGATCCAGGTATGCACGAGGTATCCTATACAGGTCAATCTGTGCATTTAACTCCTAAGGAGTACAACATTCTAGAGTTATTGCTCCATCACGGTCGTCAAGTTCTGAAGCGAATCACTATCGTTGAGCATGTGTGGTCGCTAACTGATCCACCTAGAGAAGATACGATCAACGCCACAATTAAGAGTCTGCGAAACAAGTTAAAGGGTGCTGGTGCGCCTCATAACTTAATCGAGACAATTCATGGTGTTGGCTATCGTTTAAGTCAACTTTCATAAAAAAAGGGAGTGCAATGCACTCCTTTTTTTATGTGATACCAAATTCCTGTAAAGCGGGTAAAAAATTATTGTTTTCGTGATTGGACGTGCTGAGCTTAATCAGGGCAAACCTTTGCAGAGGGGTAAGGTTGTACCATTGAGTTGAGATGATCGCTATTTTTAGTTCTTGTGCTTGGTGCAAAAGAGTAATTGGTATAAATTCACTTTGCAACCATGCAGGGTTAGTTTCAATAGGGAGATCGCTGGGATATATCTGGAAATGTTGACAAACTAGCGATCGCAAATTGTCACGATAGTTTTGAATTTCTTCGATAGTATTACAGGGTAAATCGATCAAGGTTTGACGTTGTATTGTTGAGAAACTATGCCAATGCTGAAGCCTGAGTTTGATGCCACAGGTATCGAGCTTATAGCGTACCTGCATAGGAATACAACGTAAGGAGGAAACAAAATCAGCTTCAAACTGAAAAAATTGGAGCATCGGTTAATGTTGAGATAGTTTGTTGTGTCTAAATTGATCCTCCATATTCTCGCAACTCTTGGGCAATAATTCCCAACTGCTGGTATGTAGTCGCAAGATTAGAACTTATCTGTCTCTGGTCAACAGCTCTAGGTTCTGAGCTTAATTTAATGACTTTTCGATAATTATCTCTAGCTTTCTGATAGTTATTAGTTTGGTGATAACGATTAGCCAATGTTCCAATGGTCATTATTATTTTAAACCCTATTTTACCTGCGCGAATTTTTAACGGATAGCACTAAGTTAAGTATAGAGCAGAGCATTCCTGTATACCAAATCTAGTGATAAGCATCAATACTTGCAGGAATGCTCTGCCCCTCCACCATCAATTATTTTTGTCCTGTACTTAACGGATAGTATTCTTGCTGCTTACAGACAAATTTCGATAACTTCAATGCAAACCATGAATAGATGGGAATATATCAATCCGAAATGAGTTGTAGCCTGTCGAAGTCATTGAATGAACAAACAAATAGACTGTTCTATCCCAAAAGTACGAACTCCAAAATCGCGAAAGAAAAAGATTTTCAGAAGATAGTAAATTTGATTAATCACAGATCGAGAAAATCTCTTAGCTGTCTTACTCCTTAGGAATTATTCTTTGCTTGAACAGAACTCGTTGCATTTCATCCTTGAATTGGCGAATTGTTTTCTGGGATTTGGTAACTTCAAAAGATAAAACAAGTACTGAAGAGTGATATATGATGATAAAAGCAAAGCTGATATTTAGAGGGCAAGATTTATGAATCGTCAGTCGTGGGATAGCTATTTAGAGTTAGGTTTCTGGGATGGAGAAAATGATAAATCTAAGAAACATAAATCCTTTCAATTACCAGGGGCGAAACCCCATTACAATCCCGATCGCCCAGGACAGGTTGAGCATATTGCCCTAGATTTGGTACTTGATATTCCTCACAAATCAATTACTGGTACTTCCAAAATTCGGCTGCGACCTGTACGCGATGGCATTACTGATTTGACTTTGGATGCGGTGAATTTACGGATTGATTCCGTCGCAATTAGTTCGCAAATTGAGGCAAAGCCTGTTCCAGATAAAGCTAAGAGCAAATTTGACTACGATGGAGAATTTCTCAAAATTTATCTCGATGAACCAACTAAAGCAAATGTACCCATTGAGATTGCGATCGCCTATGCTGCCGAACAGCCCCAACGCGGCATTTATTTTGTGCAACCCACGGAAGCCCAACCCAATAAACCTACGCAAGTATGGACTCAAGGCGAAGATGAAGACTCACGCTATTGGTTCCCTTGTTTTGATTACCCCGGACAACTTGCCACTTCTGAAATTCGGATCAAGGTTCCCAAAGACTTGACAGTGGTTTCCAATGGTGAATTAATAGAAGTTAAAGATCTCAAAAAAGAGAAGATTTATCACTGGTCACAAAAGGAAATCCATCCTAGTTATTTGATTACCTTAGCGATCGGTGATTTTATCGAAGTGAAGGATGAATGGAAGGGTAAGCCCGTCACCTATTACATTGATAAGTCCCGCAGTGCGGAAGAGGCGACTTTAACGGCAGGTAAAACTCCGCGCATGATTGAATTTTTTAGCGAAAAGTATGGCTATGATTATGCTTTCCCTAAATATGCTCAGGTGTTCGTTGCCGATTTCATCTTTGGCGGCATGGAAAATACTTCCACAACTCTATTAACCGATCGCGCCGTTCTCGACCAAAGAGCCGCCCTCGATAATCGCACAAGTGAAAGTCTAGTTGCCCATGAGCTAGCCCATCAATGGTTTGGTGATTTGCTTGTAATCAAGCATTGGTCACACGCATGGGTAAAGGAAGGAGCAGCCACCTACGCGGAGGTTCTCTGGACAGAACATGAATATGGAGCCGAAGAAGCCGCCTATTACCGTTTGGGAGAAGCGCGTAATTACATTTCCGAAGATAAGGAACGCTATCGCCGCCCCATTGTCACCCATGTTTATCGCGAAGCGATCGAGCTATACGATCGCCATACCTACGAAAAAGGCGGCTGTGTCTATCACATTCTTCGCACTGAGTTAGGTGATGAACTGTTCTGGAAAGCGATTCATCATTTTGTGCGTACCAATGCCCACAAGACCGTGGAGACTATCGATTTAATTAGAGCGATCGAAGAAGCAACGGGCAAAAATACGCTCCCCATTTTCGATCAATATGTCTTCCGTGGTGGACATCCTGAATATAAAGTTGGCTATAGCTGGGATGGCGACAACAACTTGGCTAAGGTTTCGGTTTCCCAAACTCAGGATGAGTTATTCGATCTCAAAATTTCCATTGGTTTTGGTTTTGAAGATGCTGACGCAACTCAAGTATTCACAGTGCGCGTTTTTGAGAAGGAACAAGCCTTTTACTTCCCATTGAAGAGCAAGCCGAAATATATCAGTTTCGATCGCCATAATAATTATCTCAAACAAGTCACCCTCGACTATGGAATTGCCGAACTCAAAGCAGGTTTACAGCTCGATCCCGATCCCCTCGCTCGTATCCAAGCTGCGGAAGCCTTAGCCAAAAAAGGTGGACTAGAAGCGGTGAAGGCACTCGGTCAAGCGCTGCTCGATGAACCATTCTGGGGTGTGCGCGTCGAGATTGCTGAAAATCTTGCCTCCATTAAACTCGATCAAGCCTTTGAAGCCTTAGCCAAAGGTTTAGAAGATGCTAACTCGAAGGTGAGAATATCGGTATTGAATGGCTTAGCGCAAAACAAAGTACAGAAGAGTCTAGACTTGATCAAACCCTTCATCAAGAAAGGCGATCCTAGTTACAATGTTGAAGCCACCGCCGCGAGATTAGTCGGTGATCTTGCACAGGCTCTGAGTGCAGAACGGGAACCTTCTAAGGTGGTAAAACTCCTGCAAACAGTTCTCAAAGAGAAGGCTGGTTGGAATGAAGTTGTGCGTTCTGGCGCGATCGCTGGTTTAGCCAAAATCAAAGATTCCGATGAGGCTCTAGAAACGATCATCAAATATACGGAACCTGATGTGTCACAGCCTTTGCGCCTTGCTGCGATCAGAGCATTAGGGGCGATCGGTAAATCCCAAGCCAAACCAAAAACGGAGCAGATTCTTAATCGTTTAAAGGTAGTTTCCCAAGAGACTTTCTTTTTAACTCAAGTGGCTACCGTTGCTGCTTTAGGACAAATTGATAATGCTGGTGCAATCGGTGTATTACGATCGCTGTCTGATTCCACCCCCGATGGCAGAGTCCGCCGCGCCGCCGATGAAGCGATTCAACGAGTCCAAAAGGCGATCGGTAAGGATGCAGGGCTAAAACAACTGCGCGAAGAACTCGATCAAGTTCGGAAGGATAATCAAGAGCTTAAGAGTCGCTTAGAAGCGATCGAGGCAAAAGCTAAAGCTTCGTAACTAACTCCATAATCAAGCAACTAAGCACCTTTGGGTGCTTTTTTAGTTTGTACATTAGTTTGCCATTTAAACACTTAGTCTTGTGATAAAATAATAGTTGACAGGTGGAAAAGCCAGCCAGTAGTGATCAGTCAAAGTCAAATTACTAGGTAAATATTTTACTTCCACAAAATTAGTTGAACAATTATAGTTAAAATGGAAAAAATTAGATTTATTGAAAGTAATATTGAAACTGGCGTTGCAGAAATAACACCAGAACTGGCAAGAGAGATTCTTGAGAAATATAACAAGGGTAATCGCCCTCTCAAAAAAGATCACGTCAAAAAGCTTGCCAGTAGCCTTAAGAACAATGAGTGGATGTTAAATGGTGAAGCGATCGCTTTTTCTAAATCTGGAGATTTACTGGATGGACAACATCGATTGACAGCTTGTGTAAGTAGTGGCAAAGCTTTTAAAACCATTGTCATAAAAGGTATCGAAGGCGACGATGCTTTTGGGACTCTTGATATTGGTAAGTCGAGAACTGTCACAGATTTGATGAGTCTTCAAGGGCTTCCCAAAGCTCCACTATTTTCAGCTATTGCTAAACAGCATAAGGCATAGATAGAAACAGAGCAAGAGAATAAACATAAGTTCATTCTCACAAACAGACAGTATACCGAGAGAAGTATTGCTTTACATGGCAAAAAATATGTAGATGTGATATATCCAGCTTTTGAGGTAACTCAAAAGTTAGGCAGAAAAAGTGCTGCTATAGGATTTGCAGGTCTTCTAATTCTAGATACAGCTACAGACGATGGAGAAGAATTTTTTGCGGAACTGGAAAGTATTTGGAAAGATGAATGTAATCCCGATCCACAAAGTCCATCATTTGTTCTATATGACTTTTTGATGAAAGAAGAGCATATTTTCAGACCTACGACAATGACTTTGCTTGCTGCATTAACTATTAAAGCCTTTAATGCTCATGTAAAAAAAGAACATACCAAGAAACTTTTCTGGAGTCCCACGGAGGGTTTTCCATCTGTAGAAGCTTAATTTTGGGAATATCATGTCATTCCACGCACAAAACCAAGCGAAGTAGTCTAGTTGGAAGTTTATTGAAATGTGGGTCGATCCTAGTTCCGATCTGCTCTATGTGTTGATGCTGGTTGGTGATGTGGATGGAAGCTATACACTTTATGACCCAACTGAGGGGTATCAGGTGGTTTATGCGGCGCGAGACTATGAGAAGGTGAAAGATTTTTTGTTGGAAGATGAGTATGTGCAGGTTCGTGGCAGGTATCAGGAAATGCTGAAGTAAGAAAATCTGAGCCTGTATTTGCTTAGGCGCGATCGCCCCTTTAATCTCAGTGCAAGTGAAGGGCGATCGCATACAGCCTGTTGAGGAAAAGAGTAGCACAGGATAAAATAGGATAGAAGATACAAAAAGAGGGTAAAAATGGGACCTTACTCACTAGATCTTAGAAAAAAGATCGTAGCAACCTATGAAGCAGGAAATACATCAATACGGGAAGTAGCAAAGCAATTTCAAGTTGCGACAAAAACAGTGCAAACACTGTTGAAACAATACCGAGAGACAGGGGAGCTAAATCACAAACCACTAGGGAGTCAAATCGAAAGTCCGCTCGAAGCGCATAGGGAGAAAATCCTCGAAATCGCTACGGAGCATCCAGATTGGGCGCTATGGCAGTACTGTGAAGAAGTAGCCGAACAAACAGGAGTATCAGTAACTACAGGCAGTATGTGCCGATTTTTCCAGAGACATAACATCACGGTAAAAAAAAGACCTATCGCAGTGAAAAGGTAAGCTATGTCAGGTGCGCCATCCAAAAAGCCATCAGGCAATTCAGTTAAGCCTTTTAACTTGTCTCTAGATACAAAGGAAATATCAGGCGATCGCTTGTTCGCATTTTTCATCGTGAAGGCTGTACTAGAGTCGAGGATAATTCCCAGTTCTCTAGGTAAGATGTAATTCATCAGAGCCATAACGAGAAGGGTACAAGTATATCCATGTAAGGCTCCCGAATTGCCGATGTCAATTAGTTCTCCATTAACAAGCTCATAACATTTCCCATCTGTTAATGCCATTAGTTCGGTATCTGTCCAGATTTTCTTAGTTGCTGTTGGGGGTGAGAATGCGATCGGGGGCATATAAAACTCCTGATTGATTAGGTCAAAGGAAGGCTTGCGAGAATTAGTCTGTTTCGTAATCTTTGAGGGTCAAACCTTGACTCATTCATTTTGCGGATTGTTTGTGCTTGATTATGCCTTTGCTGTAAATATGTTTCGACTTCTTGCTGATGATTGAGATAAAAGCTAATGGTGGTGTAGACATCGGCTAGTTTCAGAGATGGATAGCGATAAACAATTTCTTCAGCCGTTGCGCCATTCTGAAAGGTTTTGATGACTGTATCGAGGGTGACACGGGTTTTGCCAACGCGCACTACGCCATCAGTGTCGGTTTTGAGTGGAACTGGTTCAGCAGTAACTATTAACGTCATAATGTCTTTAAGTCTTACTATTATTCATAATACTGGCAAGATTGCTTTCAGGTGATTTAGTCTAAATTTTCTCAGGTATCGCTACAATGAGTAGAGAATCAAGCTTATTGGTGTAAGGCAGTCATGCATATAGAAAAGTTGCGGATGCAAAACTTCAGGGGCTTCAAAGATGTCACTATAGACTTCCCTTCAAATCTTGCTGTTTTTATTGGTGTGAATGGCTCAGGCAAATCAAGCATTATTGATTGCCTAGATAATTTGCTATTTAAATTAATACAGCCACTAATTCCCGTATATAGAGATGATTTAGCACGATTAACTGGATTGACTGAGTATGATATTTCTAACGGATCTTCTACAACGACAATAAATGAGCTAACAGTTTCATTTTTAAGCTTTAAAAAAGCATATTCTAGAGACATAAAAGTTTTACTATCTTTCCCTCATACTATCGATGTAAAAAGGTCTCATTTGAGTACATCTATTAGCAAAAATGGAGAAAACACAGAAGATTTTTCCAAGTTTATTTTCAGTCAGTTAGGTAATAGATATAAGAAAGGTATCCCATTAGTAGTTTGTTATTCAACCAAAAGAGCTGTTCAAGAAGATAAATTAACTGGGATCAGTTTTTTGGATTTATTTGGTTCTGGTCATCAAACAGAGAATTATTGTTATGTTGATGCTACTAATCAGAGGATTGTTGATTTCGAGGTGTTTTTCTCTTGGTTTAAGTATAAAGAAGATTTGGAACAGGAAATCAGATTGGATGGAGATTTTAACTATAAAGATCCACAACTAAATGCAGTAAGGTTAGCAATTATATCTATATTGCCTGATTATACTGATCTTAAAGTTAGGCGATCGCGTATGCAGATTGTCCTTAAAAAGCAAGATCATGAGTTAGTACTTAATCAACTTTCTGATGGCGAGAAAAATCTGTTGGTGATGGTTGCGGATATTGCGAGAAGAATGGCGATCGCTAATCCAGATCCTACAAAAAATGCATTAGAAGGCGAAGGGATTATTTTAATTGATGAAATAGAACTACATTTACATCCTCAATGGCAACGCGACATTATTCCACGTCTTACCAGTACTTTTCCTAACTGCCAGTTTATTGTTACAACACACTCTCCTCAAGTTCTCAGTAACGTCAAGAAAGATAATGTGTTTATTGTTGAAGATTTTCAAGTTTATCCTGCTGATGCCTATACATTTGGGCGTGATAGTAACTCAATTTTATCAGAATTAATGGGGGTTACTGAAAGACCTGTAGAAATTCAAAACAAACTAACAGAATGTCTATATAAAATTGATGATGGGCAAATCGACAAAGCCAAAATATTACTGCATGAATTATCTGATTTGCTTGGTCATAACGACTCAGAAATTGTTAAGGCAAATACACTGATTAGTTTTCTATCGAAGGTGAAATGAAAAAGATCATTAAACAATCAGAGCCAAGATCTCTGCTAGAACATCGATTGAAGACTCACGTAAACTATAACAATTATGCGAAAAAAGATGATCTTAGACTGTCTTTACTAGAGGAACAAGGCTATATTTGCTGCTATTGCATGAGTCGTATCACATTAGATCTAGATAAAATGAAGATAGAACATTAGAAGCCATATACCAAATATGAATCTTTACGATTGGACTATCAAAATCTATTAGGTGCTTGTAAGGGGAATGAAGGCGCACGTCTTAAAAATCTACACTGTGATACCAAAAAGGGTGAAACTGAGATCACGATTAATCCTATAGTAGGCGATAAAAATTGCGAAAATTTAATTAGTTATCGTTCTGACGGTGAAATTTATTCTACTGATGTATCCATCAATCACGATTTAAATGAGACTTTAAATCTAAATCTTGGCTTTCTGAAGAAAAATCGTAGTGATGCCCTTTTCATAGTGCTTCGGAAACTTGATGAGAGATTTTCAAATAAAACTTGGACTAAAATCACTGTTCAAAAAGAAATAGACAAATTAAATACAAAAGATGAAAATGGATTTTATGATTCGTATTGCCAGTTTATCGTTTCATACCTGAAATCCAAGTTATAGCGATCGCCTTCTAAACAACACTCAACCACTACCGATCTAGGATTGCATCATAATCGCTATGTAGTCAATTCCAAAACCAGACAAACTTTAATTTGCTAGCCCTGCTTCGTACTCGCGATCAATCTCATCTAATAATTGATCAAGTTTTCCAGATTCAAGATCGTTTTCTATTTGCTGATCCCATATTTGCTCATGATAATTTATTAGCCATGTTGTTAAGCTGGCTAACTCTTTTGTAGACAGCTTTTTGATTGCGGTTTCAAGTTCTTGGATGCTCATATAAAACTCCTGCGTGCTTAAGTCAAAGGAAGATTTGAGGAAATGAGTCTATCTCGTAATCTTTGTGGATCAAATCTTGACTCATTCATTATTACTATATATAGCAAATTCCAGACTAGTGAGGTACAGTATAAAAGAGAAGAGAGAAAGTTTTTCAGATATAAATCAGCATGAGAGCATATTCAATAGACTTGCGAGAAAAAATAATCAAGCTTTCTGAAGAAGGCAAAATATCACAGCGAA
>CALRWX020000019.1:0-46541 GCA_943371975.1 Pseudanabaena sp. UWO311
TAAACGCTCAGCTTTCAATCGCCATCTCCTTGAACGCTTTATTTCCCTGTTAGATTTAGACCTTACTTCAATTAAATTACACCCTAATTTCCACAAACTTTGTAACTACGGCTCCATCTCTGCCCCAATTTGTCCGTAGTATTGATATAACTAACGATAGTTAATTAGTTCTAAATGGTGCTTAATTTCTTGCTTAAGTTTATGAAAGTCTGATTTTTGAAAAGTTAATAAGTAGCTAGGCATAAGAAAACTTAAAAAGCAAAGATTAAGATCCCCGACTTTTTTTGTGAATTTGCAAATTGTCTTTGCTTGCCTAGAAAAAGTCGGGGATCTGGGCATTTACATGTTTCTTTTGCTGACTACTTAGATCATCAACTGAGTAAACCTCGACAATTACTTCTCTCCCTTTAGTATGGAAATCGCCAAGTCTGACTGGCTTGCAGCGATCGCTAAATCCCATGCGTACAGAATCGGAAAATACGAGAAATCGATTTAACTGCCTTGATAGGGTTTCAATGCGAGAGGCTACATTTACCGCATCACCAATTAATTATAAATGTATCATAAAATACATTTTGTTTGAATGGTTTCTCGGTTGCTGCTCACAGGTTGCGATAGGATTAAAATTACTGCTTTTAAGTTTATAAATAAGTATTTCCCATGAGTATTTCTGCTGAAGATATTAAGAAGTTAAAACAAGAAGTTGGCATTGCGGCAGCGCAACGGGTCAAGTCGGGTATGGTTGTTGGCTTAGGTACTGGCTCCACTACTGCTTTTGCGATCGAGGAGTTAGGTAGACGGATCTCGGTGGGTGAGCTAACTGATATCGTCGGTATTCCCACCTCCTTCCAAGCGTCGGTATTGGGTAAAAAATATGGTATTCCCATTCGTAGTTTAGATGATGTTGATCGCGTTGATGTGGCGATCGATGGCGCTGATGAAGTTGATCCAAATAAAACCTTGATCAAGGGCGGCGGCGCTGCCCATACTCGCGAAAAGGTAGTCGATTCACTTGCCTCATTATTCATCGTGGTGGTGGATGAATCGAAATTAGTAGATAAGCTTGGTTCAACTTTTGCTGTGCCAATCGAAGTTTTGCCGATGGCAGTTTCTCCTGTAACTAGAGCCGTTGAAAAGTTGGGTGGTAAGTCTGATCTACGGATGGGTGTAAGAAAAGATGGCCCTGTAATTACCGATCAAGGCAATATGGTTTTAGATGTCACTTTTGATGCGATCTCTGATGCTGCTGAATTAGAGAAGACCTTAAACAATATCCCTGGGGTAGTTGAAAATGGTCTATTTGTTGGAGTTACTGATCTAATTCTGGTTGGTGAATTTAAAGACGGAAAACCTCAAATTCGCGAAATCTCTTAGTAAAAAAGGGCGCAAAGCGCCCTTTTTTTTAAATCTTTTCGCCACTAATGATAAACATGGGGCTAACGGCAGCGAAGACTTGACGATTACCACGAGTTTCTAGGCGATTAACCGAGGACTGCACCACCTCAACATTACGCGCTTGCAATTTAGCAAAACTTTCAGAAATTGAGTACAAACCTTCAAGACTATTCGTAGTAGCGATCGCTCTGCCATCAGTTCGCAAACGTTCCCAGCTATACTCCAAAATTTCTGATACTGATCGCCCACCTTCAATACAAATGCGATCGGGTTGTGCCGTTAAACCTGTCAAACATTCTGGCGCACTGCCAATTTTGATTTCAACATTATTTACACCAAATTTTTGGCAATTTTTAGCAATCAATCCCGCCACGTCTTCATCCCGTTCGATCGCGATGATTCTTCCCTTGGGGCATAGTAATCCTGCTTCGATGGGGATCGTGCCTGTACCTGCGCCAATGTCCCAGAGTACCGAATTAGCACTGAGGCGCAGTTGCCCCAAAATCAATAGGCGCGTCTCACATTTGCTCATAGGAATACCTGCCAAGCGATCGAATAATTCGTCAGGAATACCGGGGGTAACGTAAGACCAGATGGGTTCAGACATGAGCTTGACGCACAAGATGATTAAACTTGATCAATATAGCATTCCCAGAGCAAAGGGGGACGCTTCGCCTCTCCCTCTACAAGAACTAAAGGTGGCGCTTCGCGCCACCTTTAATGTTTTATATTCACTAATTTAGTGCGTCCAGATAAACCCAATTGAATTGTGATGCTAGATTTTGGTACGTTAAACTTTTTAGCTAAAAGTTCGATCAATTCTTTATTGGCTTTGCCATAAATGGGTGGCGATTTTAAATACACCGTTAAACTTGCGTCATCTTCCTCAACAACGGATTGGTTTTTAGAATTAGGTTTAACTTTAACGGATTTCTTCATTCACTTTTTTGGTAGTGATTTGGATAGGACGATGGGCGGTGTATTGCGCCGCCCATCCTAGTAACATTAAACAGTTGCCGCAGTGCGCTTGCGTCTACCAGCACTAGCCGTAGCTGCACCTGTAGTAGGCGCTTCAGTAACTGTGGTCGTAGTCGCACCATTGCCGTTATTTCCGTTTTCAATTTTAGGAATAACTTTGACTGCACCTGATTTTAAAGTTACACCCAATGCATTGGGTTTCGCCGCAGGAGCAGGAGCCGATTGGGTAGAATTTGGAGGTGTTTGCAGTAGGAATACAATCACGGGTTTGCTTTGGATGTGTTGGCGCAATACACGGGTGAGGTCGCGCTCCAGTTGTCCACGTAAGCCAATCCAATCCACTTCTAAAGAGCCAACATTCCGTGCAAAGTTACCCCAAGAATTAGCCAAAGAATTATCGATCGCCCTAGCAACTAAGGCAATAATCTGGGAATGTTCCATTGGTAAAACCACGCCGCTTAGCTGAATGTCAGGACTTGTGGCAAGTTTACCGTCAAGACCAATAGATACCGCGATCGAGAAGATGCCTTCACCAGAAATTTGTTGGCGATCGCGCAATACATCACCCTTGACCATGCCATCGCGGGAAGAGTCAACCAGTTCAACACCAGAAGGAACTTTATCCACAATTCTCATGTAATCTTGGCAAACTTCAACTACATCCCCATTTTCGGCAATCACAATATTTTCACTAGGAACACCCATGTTTTCCGCCATCTTGGCGTGCTGTTTCAGCATTCTCAACTCACCATGAGCAGGGAAGAAGAACTTAGGGCGGACTAGCGCCAACATCATTTTATGTTCTTCTTGAGAACCATGCCCTGAAACATGAATACCTTTATCCTTACCGTAGATGACATCTGCACCGAGGGCGATCAGTCTATCAATAGTACGAACTACAGGAATAGTATTACCGGGGATCGGATTGGCGGAGAAAATGATCGTGTCACCTTGACGAACTTCGAGTTGCTTATGACTGGAATTGGACATCCGAGTTAGTGCCGACATTGGTTCACCCTGAGAACCCGTAGTCAAAATCAAGATTTGGTCATCGCGATAGTGACGAAGATTTTGCAGAGGTTGGAAGAGGTCATCGCGGCATTTGATGTAACCAAGGTTACGCGCATGGGCAATCACGTTCAACATCGATCGCCCAACCACACCAACCACACGACCTTGCTTATCGGCAATGTCTAAAATCATATTCACACGATGCACTGAAGAAGCAAAGGTAGTGATGATGACACGACCCTTTGCCATCATGATGTATTTATTAAGATTGGGATATACTGCCCGTTCAGAAGGAGTAATTCCGGGTAGTTCAGCGTTAGTGGAGTCACTAATAAGAGCTAATACGCCCTTTTCACCATGCTCCGCTAAGCGATGCAGATCAAAAAACTCTCCATCAACGGGAGTATGGTCAATTTTGAAGTCGCCAGAGTGAATGACAACACCTGCGGGAGTATTAATCGCGATCGAGAAACTATCTGCGATCGAATGGGTATTACGGATGAATTCGACAAAGAAGTTAGTGCCGACGCGTACCACGTCACGAGGCATGACACGGCGAAGTTCGGTACGGTTTAAGACACCTGCTTCGCGAAGTTTGTCTTCGAGCAGGGCCATTGCTAAGCGAGGACCATAAATAACGGGAATTTCAAACTGCTTCAAATGGAAAGAAATTGCGCCGATATGATCTTCATGACCATGGGTAACGATCATGCCCTTGATCTTATGTTTGTTTTCGCGTAGGTAAGTCATATCGGGCAATACGACGTTGACCCCAGGCATCATATTGTCAGGGAAAGACAAGCCGCCATCAAGAAGCATGATTTCGTCGTTATATTCAAACACCCATGTATTTTTGCCGATTTCATGAAGTCCACCGAGGGCAATAATTTTTAGAGATGGAGCGTTAGATGTAGCCATAATTTAGTTGATTGGTAGTTGATTTTGAATTGGAAAAAGAAAAAATGAATACCCACCGAAGAACTAATGAATGTCTAAAACAATTTAAGTTAATGGGTTAGTGGAAAACTTTGTGATTTTTTGTAGATAGAGATGTTTCGTTAGCGTGACTATAAAGGCTTAATTCCCCCACAAGTTAATGGTTAGCGAAGAATTAATGATTTGCAGCTTCTATAACTTGTATGCTCACTAAGTAAGAATTCCCAGTTTTTCTAACACAACTTTTAGTTTTGCTTCGAGTTCAGCATTACCCATAACTAGAGGCGATCGCACTACGCCTGTATCTAATCCCACCAAGCGTAAAGCTAACTTGAGAGGTATTGGATTACTGGTTAAGAATAAAGACTTAAACAAAGGAAAAAGCTGGATGTGAATTTGCAATGCTTCCTGAACTTTACCTGTGGCAAAATATTGAATCATTGCTTGCAATTGATTACCCACTAGATGCGAGGCAACACTAACAACTCCCTTTGCACCCACTGCCAGTAAGGGCAATGTGAGAGAGTCATCTCCTGAATAAATCGCAAACTCTGCGGGTGTGAGGGCGCGAATTTGACTAGCTTGATCTAAGTCACCTGTTGCTTCTTTAATCCCGATAATGCTAGGGATTTGGGCTAATCTTGCCACAGTTTCAGGTTCTAATTTGGAACCTGTACGGCTAGGAACATTATAAAGAAGAATCGGAAGATCTGGGGCAGCTTCAGCGATCGCTCGAAAATGTTGGTACATTCCCTCTTGTGGAGGCTTATTGTAATACGGTGTTACTTGCAGTGTACCATCTAATCTAAGATGTGCAGCTTTTTGGGTAGCCTCTATTGCCTCAGAAGTAGAATTTGAGCCTGTGCCTGCCATGATTTTCGCTTTACCAGCGATCGCCTGCTGCACTACTGTAAATAACTGATATTCCTCATCCCAACTTAGGGTAGGTGATTCGCCTGTCGTACCGCACACGACAATTGTATCTGTACCTGTCTCCACGAGGTGATGGGCGAGCTTTTCGGCTTGGGCATAATCGACATTCCCTTCTTTATCAAAGGGAGTAATCATTGCTGTTAGTAAACGTCCGAAATCGATTTCACTCATAGATACTCATAAATAGAATCTTTTTAAAAACAAATATTGCTAAGCAATATTTGCTTTTAACTTAAAGAAGAGACTTAGCAATTAGTAGTTCAGCGATCTGGACTGCATTCAGGGCTGCCCCTTTCCGAATTTGATCACCACATAGCCATAGTTCTAGTCCGTTAGGATGAGAAATATCTTGGCGAATTCTACCTACTAAGACATCATCCTTACCGCTTGCCTCAATGGGCATCGGGAAATAATTTTTGCTAAAATCTTCAACTAACTGGACTCCATCCGCCTTAGATAGAATCTCTCTAGCCTTATCAACACTGAAAGGGTGAGCAAACTCTAGATTAATTGCTTCAGAATGTGCTCGCAATACGGGAACCCGTACACAGGTAGCCGTAATCCGAATTCTTTGATCGCCAAAAATCTTACGAGTTTCATTGACCATTTTCATCTCTTCTTCACAATAGAAATTAGCTGTTATGGGCGAATTATGTGGAAAAAGATTAAAGGCAAGAGGATAGGGTAAAACTTCCGCGATCGCAGGTTCTCCATTGAGAATAGCCTGTGATTGCAATTTCACTTCTTCTATTGCTCTTGCACCTGCACCACTTGCCGATTGGTAAGTAGATACTACAACACGCTGGATGGGTTGTACTTGATGCAAAGGATAAATTGCAACACTTAGCAAAATAGTGGTGCAATTAGGATTAGCGATAATACCTTGATGTTGGGCTGCGGCTTCGGGATTAACTTCAGGCACGATTAGTGGCACTGTCGGATCCATCCGAAATGCGCTGGAGTTATCGATGGATACAGATCCTGCTTTGGTGGCGATCGGCAGCCATTTTTTCGAGATACTGCCACCTGCTGAAGCAAGAACAATATCGACATCATCAAAGGATGATTCTGAAACTGCTTCAATAACTAGATCTTCGCCAGTAAAACTGACCGACTTACCAGCTGATCGCTCTGAGGCTAAAACCTTTAATTTCCCCAAGGGAAAGCCTCTTTCCTCCAGTAAAGCTAAAAGTTCTGTGCCGACTGCGCCTGTTGCTCCGAGAATGGCAACGTTATATTTTCTACTCAATGAACCTCCAAAATAAAAACATCAATATAGGGTGGGAAACTTTTACTAAGCCGATGAAAGCCGATAAACAATGACTTACGTGTAGATTTGTCATGTATGTCAGACAAACAATGGATGGTGTCTGTGGCTAATTAATTCTTAAGCTAGTAACTAGCTCTACAAATACCTAAGTTTGTCTATCTTAACCACATATTAACAAACTTTCGGAACATTGCTAACTTTTTTGATTTAGGGGCCTGTAAAAATTGCATCTTCTACATCCTGACGACTGAGGGAGTAGGGAAAAGCCCGTTGAATTTCTTTCCCACCATAGGCATCTTTGATATAGCGTACGCGAATATCTTCAACATCCATGATAATTTCGGCTTGCCATGATGGTCGTGTGACCCGCCAGATATTGGGATTAGTCTGATCTTGATCACAACCTTGATCATCTAACCAAGCTTCAAGTGCTGGCAAAGGGTGATTGTAAAGCGGGGTAGTTGGGGATGGAAGCGCCATAGGTGACGGGGTCTAGAAATTTAATTTAGGTGAGAAAACTAAAACGAAAAAATTGACAAGTGCATAATTGCTTCGGGGAAAAGGCGATCGCCTCGTAGGTAAGCAACTAAGATAGCTAAAATCAAACAGGCAACCAGCGTACCACCAATTAACAAGAGTGCAAATAGTTCACCGCCAGATAAAGGTCGTTCAGTGGGCAGTCCATCATCGTCAATTGTCTGAAGATTGCTTGGGGATTGATTTTGTGAGTTTGCCCCATTATTCAAATTAGTATATTGAAACCGTGAAAAGTGAATGAGGCGATCATAGGTACTGCGGCGCTCAGCATTACTGAGGGTTGCATAGGCTTCGTTGATTTTTCGAAAATTGTCCACTGCAACTTCTCTAGGCAACTGGGTGGTGTCAGGATGATAAAGCTTGCTGAGATCACGATAGGCACGACGAATATCTATCTCACTAGCCCAAGGGCTAACACCGAGAAGGGCATAGTAGGTTTTTTCGAGTCGATTAACTCCCCCATTATGATCAACTCCACCATTAAATGTCTGAGCGTCATGGGGCAATTCGTTACTGTTATTTGCAGTTTTGTTGGATGGTGGCTTAGAGTTATTCATGGACTTCCCAAATTTGCATAACGATTTTTTTGTTGCTGGCACGTTTGATGGGAGTATGCTGAAAGTGCAAATTTATGAATGAATATGAAACCTAATCTTAAGTATCATATTGCCTAACTTTGTGTAAATTGCCTCTGTCCACTTTTTTATTTGTGCTATTTCCATGCCTTCTTGGACTCGCATTATTAGTGCTTTATTAGTTATTCCCCTTGCATTAGCGGCGATCGCGATCGGTGGTTGGGCGTTTACAGCAGCCTTTGCGCTGTTGTTGGTTTTGGGGCAGATGGAATATTTTGCACTGGTGCGGGCTAAGGAGATCGTCCCTGCTAGTAAAATTACGATGTCTGTCAGCTTGGTATTACTGCTCGTATCACAATTGCAGGTTGGGTTAGCAGATGCCATGATCCCGATCGCGGGTACGTTTATTTGCTTTTATCTAATTTTTCAGTCTCGAATCGCCACAATTGCCGATATTTCTGCTTCGATTCTAGGTTTGTTTTATGTGGGTTATTTGCCTAGTTTCTGGATTCGGATTAGAGGACTTGGCGATGGCGCAATGTTTCAAGTTAGCGATCGCTTGCAACAATTTGATTTGTTCACTTATTTACGCAATATTGAGTTTTTAAGCTGGTTGCGAATCACTTTTCCTGTTACCAATGGCAGTATTTATGTCCTGATGGGCTTCTGTTGTATTTGGGCTTCAGATGTTGGGGCTTATATCTTTGGCAAGATTTGGGGACGCACGCGCCTCTCTGAGATTAGTCCTAAGAAAACTGTCGAAGGGGCGATCGCGGGTTTATCTTGTTGTTGTGCGACCGCGATTATTTGGGCTTTTAGCTTAGGCTGGAATAATTGGTTATTGTCTGGCACGATTTTAGGCTTATTAATTGGGGTTGCTGGGTTACTGGGCGATTTAACCGAATCGATGATGAAACGAGATGCTGGAGTTAAGGATTCTGGACAAATCATGCCCGGACATGGCGGGATTCTTGATCGTGCTGATAGTTATATTTTTACTGCCCCTTTGGTTTATTACTTTTTTACGTTGATTTTGCCGCTGATAAATTAATTAGTCAGATATAAAAACGAAAAAACTATGGCGCACGCTGCGCCTGCGCCATAGTTTTTTCGTTTTTAATTGGATGTCACATTTAAAGTTAGGCGGATTGTGCCTTTTGCCGTTGATGGAAATATCACATTTTGCAGCGATCGCTTGAGCAGTTCCACAAGACTTTGATCCTTTAAGGTGGAAGCGACATCATCAAGAATAAATCTGGTCAGTCTGCCATTTTGGATTGGCATCTCTAATACAACAACTCCATTAAAACCAGCAGGAACTTGGAGCGATCGTAATTGTTGTTCAATTGCTTGTTGTGCAGATCTCACATCAGCACCAGTCAGTCCCGTGATACTAACTACTTGGACTTGTGAACTAGTCGTCTTATCACTCAAAGTATTTGAATCAACACGACCACTAACCTTAGCTTCAGAGAGAGCATCCTTAGAGGCTTCAGTACTAACATTAGGACTATTAGGGAAGCTTCTAGGACGCATCATGACATTGTAGGTTGGTGATGGTGCAGCAACACTAAGCTGAGGGCTAGCCGTTTGATTGGGAGCGCCGCCAAAAATGCCATCATAGCTGACACCTTCAGGGATTAATACAGGAACTTGTACTGTGACCTTGCCCCCTTCAGGGTTAACGCGCACTTCTTCGCTGACGGCAACAAAGGCAGTATATTGCGAGAGTAAACGATAGTTCAGAGCAGTTTGGGTGACAGCATCTACAAGGGATTTTACTTCACCACCAAACATCTGATTCATTAAATCTTTAATGCGGGCGCGTCCCCAGAGTTGAGCAATGCCGAGATTGCTATTGCCGCCATCGAAATTGACATCAAGTGTCTGCTCATAACGTTCTCCACCTGCGGCGATGCCTGTGATTTTTAGTTTGCCATTGGCGCGATCGCCTTTTTTGCCAAACAGAACTAGGGGCTGCTCAGCGAATAAATCGGGAGCATTGCTAGGATAAATTTCAGGAGCCGCGCCGTCACCTTCCCATTTGACTTGAATATTTGTGAGTACGGGATTATTGATTTGACGGAAGAATTTTTCAGCAACCGATTCGGTTGGTTCATCCTGACGGACAACCCTTGCTGTACCTCGCCCCATTTCCGCAACACGCTCTAGCAAATAGCGATTGACGGAACTACCAACACCAAAACTATAGAGACGATTGCCTGATTTAAGATTTTTCTGCACTGCGGCAATAACCTCATTATCATTGCCAATATATCCATCGGTAATCAAAACAATACTGCGAAGGCGACCATCACTAGCCGCAGGGAAATTTGTGACAGCATTAATGCCGTTCATTAATTCCGTACCACCATTCGCATCTACTTGATCGATATATTTCATCGCCTTCAGCCGATTGGCGGCGGTGTTGGGCAAAGGATAGCTAGACAACTGACGGGTAGTACTGGAAAAGTCAATAATTGAAAAAGTGTCGTTAGGATTCAATCCATTGATGAAGCGGCGCATTAGTTCCCGTGATTTCACAATCGGATCACCGGATTGTGAACCTGAAGTGTCCATTAAGAAAACAACATCTTTAGGAACAATTTGATCGGAACGATAGGCGATCGCAGGTATTAGATAAGTAGCAAAGTGTGCACCTTGGTCAGTAGTCGTAGTAAGAATAGTGGGAGAAGTGCGATCGCCACTAACTTTGTAGCGTACAATCAAGTCTTTATTCGGAATGTTGTCATCCTTAGCAAGTTTCAGCTCCACCGTTTCGCCATTGTTTTTCACATCGAGTCGATGGGAAGTGGAATAGAGATTGCGAATGGGAACCCCTGCATCAATTTGCAAACTGACGCTAATATCATTGCCCGATCGCGTTTCAGGACGGAGCACTGGTGGCGTAATTCTTGAGGCATCGGGAACTTGATTAGTATTGCCTTGAGGATCGATCGCTTGTCCGGGGATATAGCGAGGACCAACCACCATTGGGAATACAAATTCATAATCCCCCTGCTCAAATTTCAAGCTTTCAGTGTAGCGAATCGTCACTTTGATTTGTTCATTAGGCTTAATATTTGCCAGAGACTGCGTGAAAATATTATCGCGTTCCTGTTCTAGCAAACCTGCGGTGCGTCCTTCTTGACGCGCACGCTCATAGATTTCCTTCGCTTCTTCACGTTTTTTGATATTCCCTTTAATTACGCGATCGCCGATCTTAATTTCCATATCGTCAACGGCGGATTGCTCGGGTAAAGGAAACACGTAAATTGCTTCGAGGGGCTTGTCATAGGGATTTTGGAAGGTCTGGGTAACTTCTACTCGCGAAATGTTTCCTGATATTTTCCCTTTGACATCGGTATTTGTAAGTGTAAAAGGTTGTTGCTTGCGATCGCTAGTTTGCACATACAGCCCACCGAGACGCTCTTTAATCTTTGGAATAGGTTGACTCGAACTGCGATCGCTGACTGGTTCAATAAGTCCTGACTTAATCATCGCGCTAGAATTGGGTAGAGGTTGATTGATCGGATTAGTTTGCGCTAGGGCGCGATGGGTAATTAAGCTTGCAAGGGCGATCGCTACAGGTATCGCAATATAAATAGGCTTTATCGATTTCATTACAATTTACTCCTCAGTACTTGCTGCGTGAAGAAGATCAGCAGTTGGGTAGGCTGTTAATATCTCCTGCAATTCAGTCTCGCACTATTACGAAGAAGTAACTTTTCAGTTGCAGTTTTTGTAACGACAAATCTAGATACAGCGCTTTGCGCTTTCTAAAAAACAAATAAATTTACAAAAAGCTTGCAAAGCAAGCTTTTTGTAAATTTATTTGTAATACATAAAACTTAAATAGGCTGTAAATTAAGAGACGCTTTGCGTCTTTTAACCTAATATTGGTAATAATCAGGAAATTTACGGGCTAACTCACTAATTGCAGGACAGATTGGTGCATTTTCAGTGCGATTCTCTAGTGTATTCCAACTGAACGGAGCAGATTTAGCCGCCGATAGCCATAACAATCTTTTAGCGCGAGTCATACCCACATAGAGAAGCCGAAACTCCTCTGCTTGTTTGAGATAACTACATTGTTGCCATGCTTCCGCAGCATTGGGAACTCTTTCATGATGAATGATCGATCGAATTTGCGCCCTTGTCACTTCAGGTAATCCAAAATCCCCTAAAAATTTGACTGATTCAGGAATATAAGCTTCCCCAGGACAAATCCGTTTATGGAGAAATGGCATAAATACCACATCCCAATCTAAACCTTTTGCTTTATGGAGGCTGATAATCGTTAGCTGTCCACCTGTCATATAGCGCCCTTCAAGGTTTTCATCTTCGACGGCTTCAAAGTTTTCCGACTCCACAATTTCCTTTAATTCAGCAATCACTGATTGCATAGAATAATTGCCCACAAGCTGCTGATTGAGGCGATCGCCTAATTTGTCAGCAGTTGCTAAGAGTCCTGCTTCATCGTCGTACAGAGTAAATGCAATGAAGGGAATCAAGTTATATAAAGGAAGTTCGATTTTGGCGCGGAGTAACGCTTTACATTTGGATTGAGTGTCTTGGGCAATATTCGATAAGGCTGGATCTAGTAAAGTGGGATAGAGAAACTGCTCAGGATTACTGGCAAGAGCATTCAAGTCTTGCTGTGATGAAATTTTCTGACGATCCTTGAGAACCTCTAATGCTAATTTGAGATTGTCGGGCGAGTGGGGGCGTTCCATAAACTGTAAAATCGCCAACATATCTATCGGCACACGCGATCGCCGATCGCTCTGTTCGACATCATAGATTTTAATTTCATGTTTTTCCAACCATTCTAAGGACTTTGCCACAAATCGCCCTTGATTATGTTGACGAACTAAAATTGCCATACTGAGCTTCGGATCTTGTTGATACAGTTCTTTGATGCGTAAGCCAATCATATCCATTTCATGTTCGATATCATTAGGAGCATAAATTTCTACGCCTTTACCAATGGGTTCAGGGTTCGCATTGGCTTGAGGATCGCCCGCATCAACCGGACGGATTTTCTGCTCACGGAATGGCTTCTCAACCTTGGCATATTCAGAATGATTGACCCAGTGCAGTACATAATTAGCGGCTCGCATTACATTTCTATTGCTGCGCCCTGCTTGGTTGAGGATTGAAAGTTGAGAGTTGAGATTACAGCGATCGCAAAATTCATTAAAAAAGCGCGGATCAGCAGTCGTAAAGGTAGAGTTAATCGCTTGATTTGGATCACCAACCCGTATCAGGTTTTTGATTCCCTCTCCCCCAGTCCCTTTCCCTATGGGAGAGGGGAGTAAGAAAGATTTCTCTTCATCTTTATCAGAGAGTGGGGTTAGCGCGAGAATCTCTAACAAATCAGTTTGTAATGGGGAAGAATCCTGAGCTTCATCTTCAAATACGGCAAAAACTCGTTCTTGCCAATATTGGCGAATGCCGTCATTCTTTAATACTCGCAACGCCCCCAAAATCATATCGTCATAATCGATCGCCCCTTCCTGTCGCAATAGTCGCTCATAGGTTTCATAAAGTCCTGCGGCAATTTCTAAGATATTTCCGCCATCAGGAGTTTCTGCTTGACGCAAATCATCAGGCGTTAATTCTGAACTCTTTGCCGTTGCGATCGCTTCTTTTGCCAAACTCGGTAAAACATCAGTGCGTAATACAGTTTGCCGCCGTAAGCGTTCTGTATCTTCACCATCAAAGCTTCTACCTTCTAGAAGTAGATCATATAATTTTGGATTCTCTTTGACCCAGAGATTAGTAGCATTGCGAATTAACTTCTGTTTTAGTGATTCAGAAATAATTTTGGTTTCCCCCGCACCAAATCCTGACAGTTCACGATGACTACTGGCAATGGTATAAGCCAAGCTATGTAAAGTGCTGACGGTGAAAGCACTTTGCGGCAAGCGTAAATTTTTTAAATGTTCCGATACTTTTTTGCGAATATTGCTGACAGCCGATCGCGTAAAGGTGACAATTACTAATTGTTTTTGGCGATGTAGTTGGAAGTTAGAAATAGCGATCGCGGCGGCAACTGCCATACCAGTCGATTTCCCTGCTCCCGGAACTGCGGAAACAGCAAGCTCGCCCCCCTGCCAGTCTGCCATCGTTTGCTGTCCCTTGCGGAGCTTATTGCGTAGTTGATTGAGAGATTCGGGGGAGACCATAGCAAACGCTAATTCAAGGAAGGATGAGTTGCAACACGAATATAGCATTCCTAAATCATTTATGAGAACAACGATGAATTAAAAGAGATTGTTTGCTATGCTAATACTCTCATCGTGGCTCTCACGGCTCTTGCGATGGCAGGCGATCGCGAAAAATGTCTAGCCGCAGGAATCAATGAATATTTAACTAAGCCGATTAAGCTAAGAAAATTAGCTAATACAATTCAGAATATTTTAAAAAATAGGAACCAGCCTAAATGAATACGCCATCGATTTTAGTCATTGATGACGAACCAAATAACTTTGATGTTATCGAAGCTTTTTTAGACGCAGAAGATTACATGCTGTACTATGTCGCTGATGGCAACGATGCGATCAACCAGCTCGACTTATTGGAACCCGATCTGATTTTGTTAGATGTAATGATGCCAAACATAGATGGCATTGAAGTTTGTCATCTAATTAAAAACATTCCCCAGTGGAAATCTGTACCGATTATTATGGTGACATCTCTCAGCTCCAAGCAAGACCTTGCGCGATGTCTAGAAGCAGGTGCTGATGACTTTATCTCTAAGCCCGTTAACGGGCTAGAACTGAGAGCAAGAGTTCGTTCTATGTTGCGAATCAAACAACAATATGATCGGATCAAGACTCTATCTAACCTGCAAGAAAATACAATCGACTTTTTACAAAATAATCTAGATGGATTATGTGGCAATCTTGCTTCAACCCTGCCGCACGAACTAAATACGCCACTGAATGGCGTTGTCTCCGTAATCGAGCTTCTGATCAAGGAGTATCCCAATATGGATACAGAAGAGTTTCGCAAATTCTTGTTTATGGCTCAAGAATCCGCGCATAGATTAGCAAGATTAACTCAAAGATTCTTGAGATACGCACAGTTAGAGATATTGGCAAGCAATTCAAAAATTGAGACAAACAGTAACAGAACAATCTCAACCGAAATCCTTATAGAACTCATAGAGGAGCCAGTCAAGCGCAGAGCTAAACAAGCTAATCGTTTAGACGATCTGAACTTTGAGATTGCCAATGCTCAAACTGTAGATATATCTATAAGTGTCCGTGATTTTCTTTGCATTATTGACGAGTTAACGGACAACGCTTTTAAATTCTCTCAACCCGCTACACCCATTACGGTCAGGACTCAATTAAATGAGGGTATATTTCATATATTGATCAGCGATCGAGGTCGGGGAATGACCGAAGAACAAATTGCTAAAGTTAGTGCATTTATGCAATTTGAACGGAAATATTACGAACATCAAGGTGTGCGATTAGGGCTACGTCTAGTCCAAAGAATCGCCAGAATTTATGGCGGTAATTTATCGATTTTCAGTATCTATAACCGGGGGACGACCGTTCATCTCGAACTGCCCATCGCATGATCTTAAACTAAGGCATTTTGTACTCAAACACAAACCAATAAATGACTCACAGTAAAATTTTGTGTTTTAGATTGCTATGATGATTATATCTAACTGATGTTACATGGAATATCAGTATCTAACTAATAAAATTAAAAACGAATCAAAGGTTTATGTCATCAGCGCTCAGTGTAGAAAAATTAGTCTCTGATGCCAAAGAAACGGCAAGCAAGCTAGCAATTAAGAAATTTGATATTTACGGTGCGATCGTCGATGAGACTAGCGCTGAAGTTGATAGTGGTGAACCTAAGCAGGTATCAGCATCTAATCGGGCAAGCATCACTGTGCGTGTATGGAATGAGCAAGGAACAGTTGGGGTTACTTCCACTACCAATATTGATCGCGTTGGCTTAGAGCTTGCTCTCCAAAGCGCCCATGAAGCTAGTTTCTTTGGTGCTTTGGAAAATATTCCTGATTTTAGTCCCGATGCGATCGCCGATATTTCTGTACGCGAAGCCCAGACTGCACCACAAACTGCGATCGAGCAACTAGTCGCTACTCTGATCGATGCTGAAAAGGAATTATTGGCAAAGCATAAAGCGATCGCTGGCGTTCCCTATAATGGCTTGTCGCAACGTGATATTAGTCGCTTCTATCTCAATAGTGATGGTGCAATGCGGAATGAGAGCAATTCCTATAGTTCTATTTATCTCTATACTAAAACTGAAGAAGAAGGCAGAAAACCTCGCAGTGGTGGAGCCTATCGAGTCAGTCATGACTTTGCTAGTTTGGATGTCAAGGGTTGTGTCGCCGAAACTGCCGAGAAAACGATTAGTCACTTGAATTACAACAAGATAAAATCTGGTAAATATTTAGTCATCTTTTCACCTGAAGCTTTTCTGAGTTTGATTAGTGCTTTTTCTAGTCTATTCAATGCCCAAAGTATTCTCGATAAAAATAGCCTTTCCACTCCTGAATCCCTTGGCAATCAGATTGCTTCACCCTTGTTAAATGTGAGTGATGATGAGCTACACATTGGTAATGTTGGGGCATCAGCCTTTGATGGTGAAGGGACTCCCACACGGCGCATTCCTATAATTATTGATGGGATATTAACTAATTTTCTGCATAGTTCCGTTACTGCAAAACGTCTAAATGCTAAACCTACAGGCAATGGCAGCGTTGGGGCTAAGGTTTCTGTAAGTCCCAATTTCTTCCATATTGAACGTAGTAACGTAGCTAATGTGGAGAATGAGAAAGTATACAATTTGGAAACTGTGGAAGATGTGATCTTAATCGATGATTTACAGGCGCTTCATGCAGGTGTGCAAGCCTCACAGGGTTCTTTCTCTTTGCCCTTTGATGGTTGGCTAGTGAATAAAGGCGATCGCGTTAGTATCGAGTCAGCGACCGTTGCAGGTGATATTTTGGAATTACTCGAAGCGATCGTCTATGTTGAACCAGAAGTAAAAGTCACTCCTTCGGGGGTTGCCCCACAGGTTTGGGTAGCAGGTCTATCAATTACAGGTGAAGCTTAAAACAATAAAACATGATGGAGGTGATATTTTATATCGCCTCCATCATGTTTTCGCATTATATAAATTTGTATTTGTCATTTGAGCGCCGTCAAAAATCGCATCTTGCAAATTTGCCCAACTTAAATTAGCACCCCGTAAATCCGCCCCACGCAGATCGGCTTTGCGAAGATCTGCACCCTTGAGATTGGCATATCGCAAATTGGCTCGGTGGAGATCAGCGCTTTGCAGATTGGCATAACTTAGATCTACTCCAGTCAGATTAGCTCGGCATAGCTTCGCATTAGCTAAGTTAGCTTTGCTCATTAAGGCATGACTAAAATCAATCTTGTGTAGATCGATCGCTTGTAGATCCGCGCCCACTAGATTGACATTAGAAAATCCTTTTCGCCCCGCTCGATATGTTTGTAAAAATTCTTTAGCGTCCATTAATTGAATAGCTCAGGCAAAAGTGTATTAGTTATTGTTCAAACAAATTTTGACAGTGCTTTCGTATAAGGATAGTCAGCCCGAATCGCTGACTATCCTTACGCATATAACTTTAAGAATACCCAAATTTTAAAAATCTTTGCTTTATAAAGCTTTTTAAAATTTGTTTTGTAACACTACCCCTCAAAGGAATCTAGATCTAGAGCCGCTGAGCCGCCCCGTTCTAGCTCGATTAACATTTGTCCTAATTGCCTCCAAACTAAGAGCGCAATACCCACAGTGACGGGAATTGCCACAATATAGCCAAATAATGTAGGAAACCCAAATATTTCTAACCCTGTTGACATAAACACGGCAATGCTGAGGGTCATGCCAAGGTAGGGAACTTTTATACTTGAGCTTTTGAGTTCTAGCATGGTTCGAGAGGATTTACTGGTTGCCCAAATATTAACTAGATTGCGTAAAGTCACTTCAAAAGCTCTTCCACAGACAAGTCCAGCAACAAGGGAAATCGCAAATAAAAAATAAGGAGGATCAGAAGGAAAGTAATAATTCACGAGTATCTAAACTTTTTTGGAGTATTTGGAATATATTTCTATTTTATAGTGACATAAAACCAAATAAGTAATTGGCGGCGCTTCGCGCCACCAATTACTTATTTGGTTTACACTAGCCCAAGCGCAGCTAGTTGTGCTTGAGCTTTTTGTAAGGACTCGTGCCACTCGCGATCGCTAACACTATCAGCCACAATCCCTGCGCCAACTTGTCCCCAAATATGATCGTTGGTTTTGAGTAAAGTGCGGATCAAAATATTCAGATCCATATTGCCGCGTTTGTCGATATAGCCACAGGAACCATAAAACAAACTGCGACGCTGGGGTTCTAATTTTTCCACAATTTCCATACAGCGCACTTTTGGACAGCCTGTAATTGTTCCACCCGGAAAAGTAGCGCGAATGAGATCCACGAATGTGCGATCGCTTCGTAAAGTCCCCACCACATTACTAACAAGGTGCATCACATGGCTGTAGCGCTCGATCGCTAACAGTTCATCAACTTGGACAGTACCCCATTCACAAACACGCCCTAAATCATTACGTTCAAGATCAACAAGCATGATATGTTCGGCTTTTTCTTTGGTACAGCCGAGTAATTCGCGCTCTAATTCTAGATCTTGTTGTTCAGTTTTACCTCTAGGTCTTGTCCCTGCGATCGGGCGAGTCTCCGCAAGGCGATCGCGCAAGCTTACCAATCGCTCAGGGGAAACGCTAATTACTTCTCCCCAATTTGTACGCCAATAACTAGCAAAGGGTGAAGGATTAATTTTTTGTAAGTGTTTGTATAGTTGCCATCCATCTGATGCCCAAGGATAGCCATAGCGCAGTGATAGATTTGCCTGAAAGATATCTCCAGCATGAATATGTTGTTTGGCTGTTTCTACCATTGCCTCATAACCTTGCTGTACTGGAGAGCAAGTTAGTTGTATCCCCGCCTTCGGCGGGGATACAACTTTTTGTTGCTCTGGAGAATAAGGTGTTTTTATCACCGTAGAAGTAGGGAATACAACTTGTTGTTGCTCTGGAGAATAGGAGGGGGGCATTCCCACCTTCGGCGGAAATGAAAACAAATTTTCTGTTAAGCGAGCGCTAAGTTCTTTTAATTCAGCTTGATCGCTAGCGGCTAACCAAACATTTTGGGTTTGATGATCAAGTACGGCAAAACTAGATGGCTCATACCAAAATGCTACTGGGAAAGGTAATGTGTCAAATTTGGTATAGGGCAAACGCTCGATTTCCCAAGCGAGGTCATAGCCTAACCAACCTAAATATCCCCCTGTAAATGGTAGATGCTCAGGTAAATCCGTTTGATTATTAGTTACAGATTGCATTTGCGATCGCAGGTTTTCTAGACATGGCAAAATCTCTCCAACTTCAGGAGTCCAAATTTGCCGAGGCTTACCTGCGGCGATCGAGTATCTGGCTAATTTTGAAGGGACTTTGGCAGGGCTTTCCAGCAAAACTGTAACTGGCTCATCAGCATAGAGTGATTCCCACAGATCTGCCCCCGTTATTTCAGTAGGTAGCGATCGCTGAAGCCATACCCAATCGGTCATAGAGAATTTTGTAAAGTACGACTTTATTAAACCGTAAATTGGGCGATGCCAATTGCTGCATAAATTGCAGTTTCATAAATGCGATGTCATACTGAGTATCAATTTACCGTTCAAATTACAACCCAAAAATCTATGAATCGCACCTTATTTCTGGGGATTCTCGTTGTCATTGGATTAATGGTGTTGGCGAGTTCACTGCCAAATAAATTTTATGGAGCAAATGAGCGCAAGTTCATCATTATCACCATCGCAACTTGTATTGTTTCGGCGATCGGCTTAGCCATATTTTTTAGCATTCCCTTCTTGAATTAATCTAAAAGAAAAGATGCGGCGCAATGCGCCGCATCTTTTCTTTTGGTTTGTTAGTATTTATTCATGCTGGGATCAACTCCATAAGCATAGGCATCAATACCACCGCCGATGTTTTTAACATTGGTAAAACCTTGATTAATGAGCCATTGACACATTTGCGCCGATCGCATCCCGTGATGGCATAACACCAGTGTTTCCGCATGGGGATTGAATTTGTCTTTAAAGTCTGTTGACCATTGTTCGTATTCGCTGAGAGGTAAAATCGAAAAGCCATCGATCTCCGCAATCTCTACTTCATCACGCTCACGCACATCGATTAATTGTAAATCTTGGCGATCGCCTGTCAATCGTTCGGCTAGTTCTTGGACAGTAATTTGTATGATAGACATACTCGCAAAATATTTTTCATAAGATTTTAGAATTTTAGACTAATGAGCCAGCCCATCGAAGAATTATTGCAAGATCTCAAGAACGCGGATGAAGATATTCGCGAACGTGCCACACAGGGCTTATGGGAAATGTGGTTTATGCAAAAGGGAATGCAGGGGTTGCAAGTCTTGCGACAGAGCCAAATGATGGCAGATAGTGGCAATGTCAGACAGGCGGAATTGATGTTGACTCAACTGATTCATGCTCAGCCAGATTTTGTCGAAGCGTGGAATCGGCGGGCAGTTTTGTTTTATATGCAGGGGGATTACAAACGCTCCATTAAGGATTGCCTAAAGGTGATCGCCCTTAACCCTTATCATTTTGGGGCAGTGCATGGTTTGGGGTTATGCTATGCGGCGATCGGCAACTATCACGAGGCGATCGCCACTTTCCGCAGGGCTTTAGAAATCCAACCCTATTCACTCACCAATCAAAAGCTAATTCTTGAATGTACCGCAATGTTAAATTAATTAAAAAAAGACTAGTCCTACTAGTCTTTTTTTAATTATTATTCCAAAGGGGAGTACGGCGGACAAAGGCAAAAAGGCAAATACCGATACCCATACTTAGCCATCCACAAATCAGGGTTAGTGTAGGCAAGGATTGATTGAAGATCATGAAAGATGTAGCTTTACTTGTCTGCGTAGTTAGAAAAGTGCTAACTAATAAAATGGCTGTACCAATTTCCCAAGACTGTAATTTATTTCTGAAATAACTGGCGAGATCGCTTTGTAAACTATGCGTCGCAAATAATCTGAGTAAAAATCTGGAGATCTCAGGACATACCATACAAACACCGAGCCATGCAACCGTACTACTTACCGATAGTTGCGAGGTAATCGGAAAGATGATTAAAACCAAGCCACCAATAATCGTAAAGGTCATTCCTGCTAATATTCCTGCTCCCTGTGGTAATAGCACATGGGCTAAACCCAAACTATCGCTATGAGTTTCTTGTTTAGCTAAAAGAAATTCTTCTCGCAAGGTTTGACAAAACTGATCATCGATTACTTCTTCTTTTCCGTCTTTCTTGTCTTGACTAACTAACATTGTGATAGCTAAAGGAAGTGTAATCTCACTATTACCTCCCGCTAGCTGTGTCCAGCTTAATTCACCATTTGCTTCTTGCAGCTTCACAATCGATAGACGCGAAAAAGGACGTAAATCGATTGTATAAGTCGCCTCTATGCCCCATAAACCACTGTATTTGAGATGTAAAAGCTTTTCTGGCGATCGCAGTTGGACTTGCCATGTAAAGAAGCCAACTAAGCCTGTCATCGTAAAAGCCATTGCCACAATTGCTCTGATACTGCTAGACAAATCGAGCATTGTCCAAAAGAATAACCCCAACAGAATTAATATCAAACTGTTAAATTGTCGCGGTTGCTGTGCTAAAGACGAAGGACTAACTAAAACTGTTTGATCAGAATAGATGACGATATTCAAATCATTATTTTGGGAAGATTCTACAGCTTTTCGGATATTTGTGTCTGTTACTTTTGACTTCGCTGATCGCACCATCAAAGTACTAGAGATGCCTATAAAGGCAGCAGCAGGTAAAATCCACCAGATTGCTACAAAGGATTTAGAAGCTGTTTCAGAATAACTACTCAGTCCTGCAATTAAAACTAACCAATAGCTCGTAATCCCAATCGCTTGCCATTGAGAAAATAGATATTCAGTATTTTGACGACATACTTCGACAATAGATCTAGTTGTATAGATACCAATAACAAATCCAACTAATAAAGGCGCTCCCACGAAGACTACAAAACTAAATTCGCCATTAAATTCGCTAGTTCTGATTAATTGCGCGATCGCCATCACCATCATTAAGCAGCCAGCAAAGCCAAAGTTAGCTGATATCGGATAAGTTGCTTGTCGCCAGCCCCACCCAACTTTACCTGACACTAATTGTCGCTGTGAGTGGAAAGGCGAAGCTTGCATAGGCTGGAAGTAAGTTGATAATTGTTGATTTAAAACTAAACTGTAGCAATCTCTTCATGGCGAGCAAAAATCATCCTACCTGCGGAGGTTTGCAAAGCACTAGTAACAATCACAATGATTTGTTTACCAAGATATTCACGACCTTCTTCAATTACCACCATCGTGCCATCCTCAAGATAGCCGATCCCTTGAGATGCTTCTTTTCCTTCCTTCAGTACCTTTAGTTCTAAGGAATCACCAGGTAAATAGGTGGGTCTCAAAGCTTGGGCGAGATCGTTAATATTTAATACTTCAACTTGCTGTAAGTTGGCAACTTTATTAAGGTTATAGTCATTGGTAATTAAGGTGCAACTTAGCTCTTGAGCGAGGCGCACTAACTTAGCATCAACGGTATGTAAATCTTCGTAATCGGCAGAATGAATTGTGATGCGATCGTTATACTGATCGCGCATGTTATTGAGAATATCAAGCCCTCTACGACCGCGTACCCGTTTTTGATCGTTGGAGCTATCTGCGATCGTCTGCAATTCTTGAATGACAAAATGCGGAATTAATAATTGTCCTTCTAAAAATCCCGTCTCCATCAAAGTTTGAATACGTCCATCAATGACTGTACTGGTATCCAAAACCTTTGCAGCAGCCGTCCGTAAAGTTCCATCGGCGAGCAGACTGGTCTCGACATTGTTAGGATTAATCAAGCGCAACAAAGCCCGCCCGTGGGTATCTGAGAGGGTCATCCCCGAATAGGCAAAAATAATGCTCACTAAAATTGCAGTGAGAGGCTTAATAAAAGTAAAGTCGTCAGGAATAGGTACTAAAAATAATGGCGCTAACATCAAGTTGGCGACTAGTAACCCAAATACAAGACCAACTGCACGACCCAGAATCGTCTCAATTGGCAGAGCGCGAACATTGGACTCGATGCGTCGATAGGTATTTTGGACAATTAATCCTGATACGAGACCTAGAAATGCACCAATTCCTAGGGTTAACCAACGAAAATTTTGAACATTGATTTGGGCAACCGTATCCGATGGTAAGAAATCAATACCATGAAAGCCAGTGCCTGCTCCCGCAAGAATGAATGTAAAGATGATAATAGCGTCAATCATAGGGAGGAACTCCGCTTAGACGAATAAATATTAAGGATTAAGGATATAAAAGGATGTGAGATTAATACAAACGATCTCTAGACTATAGCTTTTATTGAGTTTTCGATCATACTCTGTCAACTTTCTCAATCCTTTGCATACAATTCTACACAACTGCTTCTAGCATTTGGATAACATTATGGCGATCGCGACCTATTTTGTAGGGATTGGACAGCCTTCGCTCGATTTTTGACCATTAGGCATAATTGCACCACAAAAATTTGTTTCAGACAGATATGCACCTGTCAAGTCCGCACCTGTGAGATCGGCTCCCCTTAGATCGGCTTTGTCTAATACTGCTCCAATGAGACTAGCTTCTCGCAGATCGGAGAGTTTGAGATCTGCTGAGAAAAGATTAGCATTGCGTAAATTCGCGCCTCTTAGGTTTGCAAAACTTAATTTTTCTCTCGATAAATCACAGCCTTCACAAATTCTGGTTTGTAAAACTTGACGTAATTGTATGGGATCGGCAAAGGCTGATTCTGTATAGCTCATTGAGGCGATCGCGCCAATGATTCCTGAAATTACTAAACAGGAATTGATTACAGAATTGATTACATTTTGCATAGATTTTATTGTTTCTCTTTTAGGTGTGTGAATATTGAGTTGGCTATATTACAACTTGATCTAACCACATCCTAAGTGATGACCTTGCCAAGTTGATAGTTTAATTCGCAGGTTGATTTTACAAATCACGCGGGACTGCGATCGCAATCACAAGGGCTTATACTTCAGGTCACTGGCAATGATCTCTACAAGTTAGATGATGTTTTTATTGGTTCTTATTGAGTCAATCACTCATGAACAAAGTTCACCCAATCGGTTGAGTTAATAGCAGGATGTAGTGATCATTACTTCAGTTAGAAAATTCAATTTTCTCAGGATTTTTATTTTACCTACGGCAAAATAAAAATCCTGAGAGCCTACGGAGATTAGCTTTGATTTTGATTTATCGATTTTATTGAACGCATTTATTGAATGAACGCAGTTAGAGAAAGCAGTACAGAGGCAGTTATGAAAAGTACAGTTGTCGTGACACTTTTAGCCATTTCGGGTTTAGCCATTTCGGGGCTTGCTTTTGCCTCATCAGTTAATGCCCAGACAGTCATCGTCTCTGCTCTCTATCAAAATCTCTCTTCTCCTAAAACAGAAGTTCGCTATGACAGTGCGGATAACATCCGTAATCAAATGATTCTTGCCGTCCATACTAGCCCAGAAGTAATGGCGATCGCCAATAACCTGACTTTCGCAAACAGCTACGATCATATCTTCACGATCAATCGTGCCGAAAATATAGCCTGCATGGTCAATGGTCAAGGCTCAGCTAATGGAGCAGTTACCTGTGGGGTAATCGATCACGAATGATGATATCGCGCAACATTGCATAACAAAGTCAGGCATTGCCAGCCTTTGTTATGCAATGTTGGCATTGTTTTTCATCTCATTAAGCTTTTGCAACCCAAACTGAGCGCGTTTGATTTGTTTCTCGCATAGCTCTTCGATATCAGTGCGTCCAATCTCAATACCATGCTGCGTATCTGTCGATCGATCAAAAAATACCATGCTGTCAACCTGTTTCATGCCGATGAGACGAAACAGCATATCAATCACATTATATTCACCACATTTTAGGGTTTCGTCATTTAGTTTCAGTCGATCAATATTGGCGGGTATCCGATCGCAATAGGCGTAAATAGTAATCTTTTCAAGCTCTGGATTATCGTGATTGCTAAGGGGCGTAAGTAACCAACCTCCCTCAATATCTTGAACCACAAAATAAGTTGTGTATTTAAGATTTTTGGCGATCGCCTTAAGCACCGATGTAATTAAACTCACTGCACTAGCAGTTTCCTCATCGGGCGTACTCTGCACTAGCAGGGCAACTTGGCGATCAAGAATTTGATCTTTAGTTAACATTGATCTTGTTGGATCTTTAAATTGTCATGGTTAGCAGTGCGTTTGATAGCAGGCTTGAGAATATTCGGTTGCAAAGCCTCTAAAGTCTCAAAGATTGCTTCACGCATAGTGACTTCTGTTTCTCGATTTAGTAATAAATTGCAACAATCTGCGATTGATCGCTCTTGGTTGACAGGTAAGCGATTTGCTTGAATATATTGGGTGATTTGTTTAATGGCGATCAATCTCGCAAGATCATCATTTACCGTTAATTGGGTAATTAGTTGATCAAAATCATCTTGTTGACGTTGTAACCATTTGATAAAAGCCTGACGTACTAAAAGTACAAAAATCCCTAAAGTTGCACCGAGCTGCAAAATGTTAGCCGAAGCTAACCAATGATTTTGTTGTGTTGACCAAAGTGTAAAGATTGTATAAGTCAAAAACACAGTGATAGTACCACTTGCGACCGATAGGGGTAAATGACGATAGGGGCTTTGTAAAAACTTTTGGACTCGCCATAGTATGCCGTTCCAGTTCCAATCTTGAACAACATATATGGCAATCATCGCTGCAATACCTGCACTGGTAGCCGCAATTAATTGCCAATTCCAGACTAGCAACATTACTATAAAAAGTGCTAATAAAGCCCATACTGGCAAACCCTGCTCGCGGGAAAGTCCATGAAAAAGCGATCTCAGTAATTGCTGAGATTGCGAAGTCGCTGATGAAGTTGTTTCTTGCTCTTGAAAGCGAAAGTCTTTAACCACTGTTTATCCCTAAGGACTTTACTAGCTACTTTACAGGATTTTACTGCAAAAATAAGAGTGAGTGCGAAGCACTCACTCTTATTTTTGCTTGTTTTCTTATCTAGCAGGCTTTTTGTACATATTTTGCAAACTGAGTAAAGCTACACCTCCCGTAACTAGCAATACACCAAATAACTGAATAAAATCTAGCTTGTCGCCTAAAATTGTGAACGCTAAGAATGTTGTGAATACAGGGCCACTAGCACTCACAATCGATGCTTGGGCTGCTCCCATTAACTTTGTACCAAAACTGGTTAGCAAGTAACCGGCCAATGTAGTCATGGCGATCAAGAAGCACATAAAAACTAATACGCCGTTTAGGGAAATTGCACCTAAGTTAAAAGGCAATGTGCCGAGGCATAGCAATAAAATAATGGCAAAGTTAATCGATGTAAATGACACAGGATTTAGTTGTTTAAAACAAGCCTGTGAAGTAATAATGTATGCCGCAAAAGCAACGCCTGAAGATATGGCGGCAATGATGCCCCACGTGTCAGGCTTAATGCCACCTAAGATGTTATTAGTTAGCATAATGCCTATATAAATCACTCCAATTATGATCCAGCGCTCCTTGCTAGGGCGATCGCCAAATAGAACCCAAGCCATCAGCACTGTAATAGTTGGAAAAATGAAAAATAGTGTAACTGCCAGACTCGGCTTCAAAATTCCGAGAGCAAAGTAAATAAAGGAAAAAGAGGCAAATTGCAATGTTGCGCTAAAGGCTACTCGCCAAAATAGCGGTCGGCGACTAGGGGTGAGCAGTTGTTGAAAGTCACGCAATACGTCCACTCTAAATATTGTCTTTGCGACTATCCACATAATTGGTGTAGCAAAGAGCATCCGCAAAAGTAGCAACATAAATGAGTTAGGAACGCTTGGTTTAATCAATCCACCAAATTGAAAAATCCCGAAAATATTAGATTGCGAGAAAACAACTCTTACCAAAATATTTTGCAAAGATAAAACTATTGAAGCCCCCAAAACCAAAATAAATCCAAGCCACCAGTCATTTATGCGTTTAGTGGGTTGCGATAAGCTCGGAGATGGGTTTGAAGATTCCAAGGGTTGTGTTGGGTCGCCTGCATAGGGACTTGTATCATTTTGGTCGTACTGACTAAATTGACTGGTATTGGGGTTGTTAAATGTGGGGATCTGAATTTGGCTGTAATTGCCATTAAATCTGGCAGATGTTCTGCTATTGCCATTACTGCCTATCCCCCCTGTAAAATTTGATGTTACAGTGAAGTTAGGTCTGGACTGGTTACTGTCGATATTCGCATTGCCATAGCGATCGCCTGCCGAACGCCGTAAATATTCATCAATCCTTTCCACTAGGGCAGATAGCATTAATTCGCCTTGTTGCCTTTGGGTATACATACGTTGCATTTGATCATCGAGATCACGCTGGTAAGTATCAACATCCCGTTGTAAAGATTGAAATGTGGTACGAATCACGCTATCAAGATTGAGCATCAATTGCTCAAAATTTTGTGAATGATCATTAAGGACTTGCGAATTAGTAACGATTACATCATTTTTGAGATGATAAGTAATGGATTGAGCTAGTTGCTCGATCCATTGCTGGCGTTGAATCTCCTGCTGATTCATCCCCTGTTGGGTAACAGTTAGAACCTCTAGCTCTTTGCGTTGAGATTGGAGACGCTGGATATCGTCAGTGAGCGCATTTTTTTGAGCCTGTAAAATTAAAATTTCACGGCTGAGCTTACCCAAGATATTTGCACGCAGATCTGATAAGTCCTTGGTGACTCCCGCGAGGGTCTGCTCGTAAGAACTATTACGAATATTATTGCTCTCCATCTAAGTAATCACCTCGTAACAATGCCATCTGAAATAATGCTGTCATCGACTAAGGGTTGCACTACTTTTTTAATTGCTTATGTCTAGTTTGCGAACTTTATATCACTAATTTGAGCATCTGGCATATTTTGTTTTGTGCGTTTATCTTTATTTTAAGGATTAGCTTTGCTGCGCTATAAGATATTAGGCCTAAAGCCGCAAAAGAATTAGAGTCTTGTGATATCGCCGATCGCTATTTTGATATGTGCATTTTGCTGTAAAACATCATAATAATCACCTCCTACTTCTGCCGCAGACTCCATAAATCCCACAATATCCAATGATTCAGTACTCTTTAATTCTTTTGCTATGGGTAAAATCATTTCCTGTAAACGCCCCGTAATTTCTAATTCTGAACTCATGCAAAGATTCTCTACGGTTAGTTGCTGATTAAGAAGGTTGGTTTCCCTATTTGCTTCTACCCTAGTTCTTGACTCACTTATCTTGACTCACTTATATTTTCCAAGTCTTTATTAATTCTATCTACTTGAATATAGGCTTGATTTTTGAGGAGTACCTGTTCTTTTAGTTCCTGAGCAGAGCGCTCATTTTCTGATACTAGGGCTAAGCTAGCGATCGCTGTTATCGAAATCACTCCCATAAATAATTGCAACAACAACACAGAATTTGCCTGTTATTGAGACTTTATAAAAAAACAATTTTATAGGCAGTGCTGATCGCCGCGACCATCGCCGTAGTTGTGACGAGAATTGTGGTGATTTTTGAGCCAAATCGAAAGGCTGACCAAAGGCTATTTAATAAGGCTCCTAGGAACACCCCAAAACATCGCGCCCCTTTTTGCTAATAAAGTACCAAGAGCAATACATGCTGATGGAAAGATCGGAGCGCCCAGCAATGATTGCGGCAGTTACAGGACTAATGCAGAAATGACAAAATGAAGCATCGTAACAATCGCATCATCAATCCACCAAGAAGTGTTGATTGTTTTTCTGGAATTTGCAAAAAATTTCATAGCGTGCTTACAGAGCAAGATTTTTTTCACAATAATCTAAGTTAATGTCAGGGGATCGTAATTATTTTGCTGCTCAAACATAAATTATCGATTAATAAATGCTCAACACTTCAAAGTTTATGGTTCGATAGGAGAGGGGCATTGCCCTAAGCCTTAGGGTCAGCAGAACGGCAATAAGACAAGTAACTATTCAGGAATAATTCTATGCAAACAAATGTTGCTAATCAAACCAGCAATATTACGGTAGAAGACGATCGCACAGGTTTAAGTATTGAAACCCTCAAGCGAGCATTTGCCGACAACCTTTTCTACATACAAGGCAAACTGGCACTTCTGGCGAATTTCACCGACTATTACATGGCGCTATCGTACACCACACGCGATCGCCTGTTGCAACGTTGGCTTCAAACCCTCAAGGTCTACCATGAGCAAGACATCAAGACTGTTTATTACCTTTCTGCCGAATTTTTAATGGGGCGACATCTTGGTAATAGCTTGATTAACCTAGACCTCTATGAATCGATCGAACAAGCAGTAAGAGAGTCTGGACTCGACCTAAACGAAGTCCTAGAGCAAGAACCTGATCCCGGTCTTGGTAACGGTGGTTTGGGTCGCCTAGCTGCTTGTTTCCTTGATTCCCTCGCCACCTTAGAAATACCTGCCATGGGCTACGGTATTCGCTACGAATTTGGTATTTTCAACCAATCGATTCAGCATGGCTGGCAGGTGGAGATCCCCGACAAATGGTTGCGTTGTGGCAATCCTTGGGAAGTAGTCCGCTATGAGTCTACCGTCCAAGTCAAATTCGGCGGACATACAGAAATCTATAACGACGATCGCGGTCGTCCGCATACCCGTTGGATTCCCAGTTTCACCGTTGAGGGCATTCCCCACGATACTCCTGTCCCCGGATATCAAACTAATACTGTGAATACTTTGCGTCTATGGAAGGCAGAAGCAGGCGAAGACTTTAACTTCCAAGCCTTTAACTCTGGCGACTATGATGGTGCGGTAGCTACCAAGATCAAATCGGAAACCATTTCTAAGGTTCTCTATCCCAACGACAATACTCCTCAAGGTCGTCGGTTGCGCCTAGAGCAGCAATTTTTCTTTGTGTCTTGTTCACTGCAAGACATCATTCGTCGTCATCTCAAAAAATATAATCGCCTCGATAATCTTGCTGACCATGCCGCAATTCAGCTAAATGATACGCACCCTGCGATCAGTATTGCCGAATTGATGCGCTTATTAGTAGATGATCATGGTTTATTCTGGGACGAAGCATGGCGGATTACCCAAAGCACCTTTGCTTACACTAACCATACTCTGATGCCTGAGGCGCTCGAAAAATGGGGTGTCCCTCTATTTGAAAGCCTTCTCCCACGCCATTTAGAAATCATTTATGAAATCAATCATCGGTTCTTGCAAGATGTCCAAACATGGTATCCCGATGATGAGCAGTTGCTATCACGCTTGTCAATCATCGAAGAAAGCGGTGGCAAACAGGTGCGTATGGCAAACTTAGCCACTGTCGGCAGTCATGCCGTCAATGGCGTTGCAGCCTTGCATACAGAACTGCTGAAACAAGATGTGTTGAGTGATTTCTACAAACTTTGGCCAGAGAAATTTAACAACAAAACCAATGGTGTTACACCTCGTCGTTGGGTATTGTTGGCCAATCCTGAGTTGTCAGGCTTGATTACTGAGAAGATTGGTGATACTTGGCTGAAGCATCTTGATGAGTTACGCAAACTCGAAGCTTTTGTGAATGATCAGGATTTTCGCGATCGCTGGAGACAGATCAAACAAGCTAACAAGCAGAGGCTCGCTGATTATATTCGCACTCATAATGGTGTGGAAGTGGATGCCAATTCTATCTTTGATATCCAAGTAAAGCGGATTCATGAGTACAAGCGTCAACATCTTGATTTGTTGCACATCATCGCCCTTTACCTTCGCATCAAGCAAAATCCTAGTATTGAGATTACTCCTCGCACCTTTATCTTTGGTGGCAAAGCTGCCCCCGGATACTTCACCGCGAAGTTAATCATTAAAGCGATTAACGCCGTTGCTGAGGTGGTCAATCGTGATCCTGATGTGCATGGACGTATTAAGGTAGTCTTCCTAGCAAACTTTAGCGCTTCCCTTGGACAATTGATTTATCCTGCGGCTGATCTGTCGGAGCAAATTTCTACCGCAGGTAAAGAGGCTTCTGGTACTGGCAATATGAAGTTCACCATGAATGGAGCCTTGACCATTGGTACTCTTGATGGAGCCAATATTGAGATCCGTGAAGAGGTTGGTGAAGAAAACTTCTTTCTATTTGGACTTACTGCCGCAGAAGTCGAACAGATTAAGTCTGAGGGCTATAATCCCTACAGCTTCTATGAGAAAAATGAAGAACTTCGCAATGTACTTGATCGCCTATCTGGAGGATATTTCTCCCCTGGCGAAAAAGACCTGTTCAAGCCATTGGTAGATTCATTGCTCCATCGTGATGACTATATGCTGTTGGCTGATTATCAAGACTACTCTGATTGTCAGGATAGAGTTGGCGTTGCCTATAAAGATGTTGAGGGTTGGACGACTATGAGTATTCTCAATGTTGCCCGTTCTGGTAAATTCTCTTCTGATCGCACTATCAAAGAATACTGTGATGAAATCTGGAAGGTTAAGCCCGTTAAGGTGGAGTTAGAACCATATGACCCTGCTAAAGCGACTCTTAATATTGGTGGTTAATCGTTAAATTAGAAATAATAAAGGCTCGCTAGGCGAGCCTTTATTATTTCTAGATTCACAAATTTCTTTTAGTTAGAGCGTAGTTTTTCTAACTCGGAGCGTAAACCTGCTAGCTGTTGGGTGAGATCTGCAATCTCGTTACGCAGACTGGCTTTGACTTTTTGATTAGATTGATCAGACTTTTCCTCATCATCAGTTACATTATCATCGATTGCTTTCGCCGTAGTAGTTACTGTGGTTAAGCTTGAATCTTCAGAGTTAGTTGTAGGCTGACCACTTACCTGTTGCGAGATAAAGTTATCTACATAGCTACGAGCCTCTGCTTCAGTTGCAACGCCCTTTTCGGCAAGCGTTTGGGTGATTTCATCAAAGCTGCGTCCCAACAATCTCAAATTCTCTTCGCGTTTGATGGGGGCTTGGATTACTTCAATTAACGATGATGTCGCCCCTAGTGTGACGTAATATCCTTTCTGCACAAGCTTTTCTAGGTCGATGGTATCCATAAAACTCCTGCAAATGTGTAGTTTTGTAATATATTCTAATCGATATTTTAGATTTATAGCTGTCGGCAGTTGCATTAAGTGAGTTGCGCCGCAACTCACCTTTTGTTTTAGTAGCTCACTTGAGCCATTCTTCAAGACTGGTAGTTAATTTACCTGTGATTTGGGCAGTAAGCTGATCACGCTTCTGTTTACGCAACCATTTTTGAAATTGCTTTTCGTATTCTTCGCTTTCTGTTTGATAGGTTACCCATGTATCTAGAACTACAGCTAATCCCCAAAATAGGATTGGATAGATCGCCCAGCCAATTCCGCCACTGGTAAATAAATTTAGGGCTAAGAAGAAAGAATTAAAGATCCCATATTTCAATAGGTTCGATTTAAAAGATTTCTTTTTGTATTTGTCAAACTCTGCTTGTTCTGTTCTCACAGATTGAGTAGATTGCCACTCCTGAACAGATGCTAAGAAATCGGCTTCACTAATACCCATATCTGAGGCGATCTCATATATCTGTTGATTGGTTAGGTTTTGACCATTGGTTCTTTTGGCTAGGGCATAACGGAGAATCTGATCGACCTGTTCTTCTGAATAAGTTTCCATATTTCCTCCTTAGAGATAAACAGCACTCAGCGTTATTTATCTTCATCTTAGTTCAGCAATGAAGCGATTGCAGCAATCGCGTAACCAATAAGTATAGGATTCGGGATGTTGCTGAATATCAGCTTGTAAAGTTTTTAAATCTATCCATTTCCAATCCTCTGCTTCTTCAAGATTAAGAACTGGTTCGCGATCGCTATATCCCACAAACACATGATCGAATTCATATTCGGTTAAATCATTATTTAGTTTTGCTTGATAAACAAAACTAAATAATTCCTGTAGCTCACAGTCAAAGCCCATTTCCTCCTGCAAACGACGATGGGCAGCGATTAAAGTTGTCTCTTGATCGCGAGGATGGCTACAGCAGGTATTTGTCCAGAGTCCTCCCGAATGATATTTATGTTTGGCACGCTGTTGTAATAATAGTTGCCCTTGTGAGTTCAATATAAAAATAGAAAAAGCTCGATGTAACAAGCCATCACGGTGTACTTGTAATTTTTCGGCAACCCCAATTTGGCGATCGCTGTCATCTACTAAAATTACTTTTTCTTCTAATAGCGTATTTAATTGCGCTGTTATAGTCATGACATTTATAAAAAATAATATTTAAAAAGCTTGATTTGCGAGTCTTTTAAATATTATCTGGTTTTGTTCAGCGCTTCATCTGCGATCGCCTCTAAATCGCACAACATCATCAATCATTATGAATATTAGCTAAAAACAATTGTCCACATTGATTTAGATCATCATCTAATGCAAAGGTTAAACTACGGGTGCGGATTGCATCAGGTTTACCATCGAACCCTTTCGTTAAATCCTGTGGATAAATGAGAATTGCTTCGGGACATTGCATAGCGATCGCATAGCTCCGAACTTGATGTAAATCTTGACTGCTAACCGTTTCCTTGATTTTATATTTGGTATCAAGGATAAATTTACATTCTTCTGAATGGATATCTTTGATTACAAGGTCAATGGCACAGGTTAAACCTAATACGATGCAATGTATAGAAAATGAGCCAATACTTACACACATGGTCTTGATAAAAGTGCTTGAAATTGCGGTAATGGTTTTGATGAAAGCTAATCAAAATCGTCATGATTTCACTCATACCAAGACATCGTGCTAGATGTAAAAATTTAGCGACCGCTTTAGCTATAATTTCATACAAAGACTAGACTCAGAATTCTTATGGCAGAATTAGCATAGTCAGTCTCAAAATCAATAAGATAACTAAAAATATTACCAATCCTAGTGATCGCTACCAATATATGCTTTGCTGAGCGACCCTGAAGTGTGGCGCTATGATGGCTGTTGGTTGGAGTTTATAGCTTTGCAAGATGGAAAGTATATTGCAATTGAGAAAAGTTTATTCTTTCCTGATTTACCTGCCGCGATAATCGTGGAATATGTGCAGCAGCTGCGCTTAACTTTGGGAGAAAGTGCAACTTTAAGATAATTTCGGAAATCGTTACGGGCTAATGTTACACGGTTGTAGCCATATTAAAAAAAGAAGCACCCATCAGGTGCTTCTTTTTTTAATATGCGTCCTGTAACTCGTAAAAGTCAGGAGTGACATAATCCTTTCGCATTGGATAGCCGATCCAGTCTTCGGGCATGAGAATCCGCTTAAGATTTGGATGTCCTTCGTAGACAATTCCATACATATCAAAGGTTTCGCGCTCTTGCCAATCGGCAGTTTTCCAGATCCAGTATACCGATGGACAGCGAGGATCGGCGCGAGGAAGAAATACCTTGATGCGAACTTCTTCTAAGTGATCGCTTTTGTCAATCCCATCATCAGTAAGTTTACCAAGATGATAAACACTTACCAAACTGTCGCCAGCACCAGCGTCATAACCACATTGCATCATCAAGTAGTTAAAACCATAGGCATAGAGCGCAGTCGAAAAGGGAAGTAGAAACTGCCGATCAATTTTGAGAATGGGAACGCCTTGCTTATCTATACCTAAAAATTCGTGTTCAAAACCATTGCTTGTCAGCCATTGAGAAACAGGAGCCGTAGCTTCAGTTGTAGTTAAGGCTGCTTGATTTTCTTGATTATCTAGTTTGTTATCTGCCAACGGTTTCTACCTCCTTCTGAGCCAATTGTAAAGCGGGCAAAGGAATTCCAGATTCTACTAACTCCTTAGGTGGAGACACTCGGCTAGGCATTTCTAGATATTGTCCCGTCAAGATTGGGCTAACTACCTTTAGTTCATGTTTCACCGCGTAATAGCGATGGGTGCGATCGAGGGTAGCTCTTTCTTTAAATCCTTCCGTACCGATCTTTTTACGGAGTTTGATAATTGCATCCATAATTGCTTCAGGACGAGGAGGGCAACCAGGAATATATACATCAACGGGAACTAGCTTATCCACACCACGCACTGTGGTATAGGAATCACTGCTAAACATACCACCCGTGATGGTGCAGGCTCCCATTGCGATGACATATTTAGGTTCTTGCATCTGCTCATAGAGCCGCACCATTGCAGGAGCCATTTTCATCGTGACTGTCCCTGCAACAATAATCAGGTCAGCTTGACGAGGACTCGAACGCGGTAATAATCCAAAGCGATCAAAGTCAAATCTAGAGCCAATCATCGCTGCAAACTCAATAAAGCAACAGCTAGTGCCATAAAGCATCGGCCAAAGGCTAGACATTCTCGACCAGTTATAGAGGTCATTGAGAGTGGTCAAAATGACATTATTAGATAAGTCTTGTGTGACTTGTGGTGTTGCCGCAGGATTGATAAGGCGCTGCGTTTGTTCTTCAATACTGAAGTCAAGACCAACATTTTCAGGTTTTATGACCATTCTAAGGCTCCTTTTCTCCAAGCGTAGACTAGACCTAATACAAGAATGCTAATAAAGATTAATGCTTCAACAAAGGCAAGTAAGCCTAGTTTACTAAATGCGACTGCCCAAGGGTATAAAAATACCGTTTCTACGTCGAAGATAACGAAGGCAAGCGCAAACATGTAATAACGAATATTGAATTGTATCCAAGCTCCGCCAACGGGTTCACAACCAGATTCGTAGGTGGTACGACCTGCGGCTCCCGACTGTTTTGGGCTTAAAAGTCCCGATAGTAGTAGTCCTGATACAGGGACTAGCGTACAAACGATAATGAATACCAGTAAGTATTCGTATCCGCTTAAAACCAAGATGTATTACCTCTTCAAGCTAGCTTGACTATACTCAATAATCCTTATTATGAAACCAATCTTGAAGTTTTCTTCGTTATAGTCAAGGAAAACTCCAAAATTGATTCTTAGAAGATGAGTAGATGCTGACTACATTATATGGGTGCGACGGTAGATGAAAAATTGTTACAGACTAGAAATTTATCTATGGTTTGACTTATATAATTAGGGCTTATGTAAAATACTGTTGATTTAACGCTTTAGCAGCGATCGCAGTTTTTTACATAGCTTGCCATCATCCTGATGAATCTCGTCAATTTATCTCAAAATATATTCTTAATAACAAATTTAACTACTAATTCGTAAATTTAGAGCATAGGATATGCGGCGCAAAGTGCTGTATGTCTTAGTCCCTGAAAAAACTTATTCACCATCTTATTTATTTAACAGGTTTAGGAAATTTCATGAGTCAAGGTTTAGCAACATTATTGCGTGTAGGTACACAAAAATCTCACTCAGCAGCAGAGAGTACCGACTTTATCAAATGCTTTTTAAAGGGTGTAGTTGACAAGACCTCCTATAGCAGACTTGTCGGCAACCTTTACTTTGTTTATAAAGCGATCGAAGAAGAGTTTGAAGTCCACAAAAATGATCCCGTTCTCAGCAAGCTTTACTACCGCGAATTGTGGCGCGAAAAGAGTCTTGAACTCGATATGTTATTTTACTTCGGCTCTAACTGGCGCGAAGAAGTAAAGCCTACTGCTGCTTGTGAAAAATATCTGGCTCGTATCCGCGAGATTTCGGCTACTGATCCTGTGTTACTAGTTGCTCATGCTTACACCCGCTACATGGGCGATCTATCTGGTGGTCAAATTCTTAAGAAAATCGCCAAAGAGTCGATGGGGCTAGCCGATGGTGATGGTACTGCCTTCTATGAGTTTGACGATATTCGCAATGCTGGTGAATTTAAGAAGAGTTATCGTACGGCTCTAGATACTTTGCCTGTTGATGAAGCTAATGCTCAACGTATTGTTGATGAAGCTAATGATTCTTTTCATATGAATATGGCAATGTTCCGTGAGTTGGAAGGTAACTGGCTACTAGCTTTAACTAAGTTTGGCTGGAATTCTCTGATTTCTAAAATCAAGGGCGAACCCAAAAACACTTCTGTACGCCGCGAATCAAACGCTGTCAGTTAAAAAAAAGCCGCGCAATGCGCGGCTTTTTTTTTGATTTTATAAGGATTGTGAAGCAAGCATTGTAAAATTTCGATATGATCGCGAATGATTTGCGTAACCTCGGCTCCGAGTCCACACATGATCCCCGCAAACTCATTACCTATAAAGCAGCCACTACCAATCACCGCAAAGCATTTAGGAAATTTGGGCAGTAAGAAAATTTCTTTGGAGGTAAGCGCATATTCGATACCTTCCAATTTGGGCTTAGCTGCTCCTCCACCAACAGCGATCACAATGCGTTCATCTCTATATTGGTGATCGCCTACTGTGATCGTATGAGCATCAACAAATTTGGCAAATCAAATTTGGCAAATCCTGAAATTAGCTCCACATTATTTTTTCTAAAAAACTAATGTGCAATTTATTTAATCGAGATACTTCCGTTTGAATAGCATCGCGAAGTTTATCCCAATTCAAAATTCCTTCAGAAATTGTCCAACCATAGCTTGTTGATTCTTGGGGGGAATGGGAAAAGTGAGACGCATAAACCTTCAGCTTTTTAGGGATCCATCCCCGAATTATACAAGTTCCACTTACTAAGTCCCCCTCATCGATCGGTACTTTTGCGCCATAGGTGGCTCCGCATTTAGCTGCTGCGAGTCCGCGTCTACCTGCCCCAATTACAAATAAGTCAGAATCACAATTTGTCATAATTTTAGGACTTACGCATCGGGTAGATGTAGCGCGTGCGAAGCACGCGCTACATCTACCCGATGCGTAAGTCTTATAATTTAAAAAATCAAAAAGCGAAAAGTGACGTAAACTGCGGCGGCACAGAGTTGTAAGACCATTACGGGAATACCATAGCGTAAAAATGTTTTAAAGGAAATTCGTTTTCCATAGTGTTCGGCAACTCCAGCCGCAACAATATTAGCTGATGCTCCTACTAAAGTTCCATTTCCACCTAAAGTCGCTCCGTACATCATTGCATAAAACAAAGGTAATACTTCGATAGGGAATTGACCTTCAAAATCTGACGCGAGGATGTCTGAACTAGCTAAGCCAACATTAACGACATATTGTTTGAGTAAGGGAACCATAGCTACAACGAGAGGAATATTAGGAATCACGCTAGATATTAATCCTATAAAAAACAGTAGAATAATTGAAGCCGATGCAATATTTTTGCCTAAAACAACGGCAAGTCCCCCCGACATACTAGCAATTACGCCCGTTTTTTCTAAACTTCCAATCAGAACAAAAACGCACATAAAGAAAATCAAAGTACTCCAATCAACATCTTGGAGAATGTTTTTTACAGAATCGATTTTACTGTGGTGAGCCAGCATTAGTGACAATGCTGCACCTAAAAGGGCAATAGTTGCAGGAGATACGGGTGTAGGTAGAGTTTCGCCAATTACAAAAAAGATCAACACAAATGCTGTAATTACTGCGCCAACAATAAGAGTACGCGGATGTTTGATTTGAGGATGTGGAATTTGATCGAGGGTCTCTAATTTTTTATTCCAAATTTTACGAAATAGAAATGGCAGAATCGCAACTATTACTCCGATCGCGATCGCGCCACCAAGACTTAATTTAAGTAAATAATCGAGAAAGCTCATATTAATAGCATCCCCTACGATATAAGTTGCAGGATCACCTACGATTGTCAGTAATCCTGAGCTATTAGCAACAAATACCATCAAAATCAGTAAGGGAACAAAGTCCACACCTATCTCCTGAGCCATGGGCGGAATTAAGGGGGCAAGCAACATTACAGTTGTTGCATTTGGTAAAACTGCACAGATTGGTGTGGTAATACCAACAATGCCTAGCAAGAGGCGATCGCCCCTTCCTTTCGCAAAGATCACCATTTGGGCGGCGAGGTAATCAAAGATTTTAGTTGGCTGGAATGATCGCACCATGACCATTACCCCAAAAAAGAGTCCTAGCGTACCATGACTTTTGCCGATGTAGCTGATCGCTTCGGGCATGGTCATGATATTTGAAACAATTAGTAACAAAGCACCTAAAAAGGCGGCAATCGTAAAATGTAGCCACTCAGTAATTAAAAGAACAAATACGCTGATAAATATAATTAGCGAAACTAAAGCTTGCCAAGTTGCCATTGCATTTAAATATAATTTAAGTACCTCAGTATATTAAGACCTAGAAAATTGTGTCGCCCGCGTATGGGCGACACAATTTTCTAGGTCTTAAGTTTGTTTATAGCCCTTTTCAATTAAGCGAAGCAAGAGATTATTTCTCCGCCAAAAAACGAGGAAATAATTCCTTGCTTCAGTGTTTTTAGCGATGAAGTTTAATGATGCGGCTATTTGTAGGCTGAATCGGACGTGCATCAACTTGATAAATTTTTTCAAAGGCTTCGATTTGTTCTGCTGAAACTGTAATTGGTTCTACAAAAACATTCCATTTCACGCCCTCACTACAGGGAGGTGTAGTTAAAGAACCAGAATAGCTATAGTAAGACCTACCCTTGGGCAAGAGATTTGCAGCATTAATCAGTCGATCGCTAACAGTATTAGTTTTACCTGTAGCTGGAATGTTTTTCCACACTTCCTCAATCAGAGTATTTGCCTTACCTTCATTGAGTAAAATTCCTATCACAGCGAGTTTTCCTACCTCATTGCGATGAACTAGATGTAGCTCCAATGCAGAGGCTTTGTTGTTAATCGTATGTTCGCTGGGGGTATGAAAATGGAATTGGAGAAGAGAAAATTTTTCTCCATTAATTGTCACGCTACTGCCTTGGGCGTAGTTCACCTGAATTGTATGTCCATTGTTGATAACCACTAAAGGAGAAAGCTTGTAATCAAAACTAATATTTGCAGGAGTACTGACTACTGCACTTTTGATATTGATAGGAGATTGGTCTCTACCTATCTCACACAACTCAAAATCTTTGCTCAGCGATCCCCATTGAGTTGGATTTTCTGATCCTCCATACCCCCAATGCGGATTTACATCGCCTGCTAAAGCAGGTGATGTAAGTGGCAATAATGTTCCTAGAGCTAGGGCTAATACCCATGTGAATGGTTTTGTATGAAGTTTATGCATTTGATCACCATATTTAGCTTAAATCTAAGCTCAATATAACTGGTAGCTTTTAAAACGCTCACAACAGCTACAATTTTTTACAAACTGTAGCATCCTATATATAGAAGGCCTAAATCATTTAGGGCTTCTGTATTAATGTAAATTTTGACTAAAGAGCATACGATTTTTTGGAATTTCAAAAAATATCTTGTCTAAATGTACAAACTAGTATTAAGATCAGTAACGGTTAAATGGCGAGCGTAGCCAAGTGGTTAAGGCAGAGGTTTGTGGTTCCTCCACTCGTGGGTTCAATTCCCATCGTTCGCCCTCAAAACACATAAAAAAGAGATTGCTTACAAGCAATCTCTTTTTTATGTGTTTTGACTGTAGATTATGGCTTTAAAATTGCTAGAGAGTTTTAATTAAATTCTGATACATTTTCTTAGTAATTTGTTTCAGTAATTTGTTTCGGCAATTTCTCAAAAATTTCTCTGTAATTTTTATTAGGATGGCTGTAGATTCATGGGTAAAGCAGTTGTAAAATTTTGGGCGATCGCTTTAGCGACTATCTTCGCAGTTTTGGGGATAAATAGTCTACATCCACAGGTTTCTAGGGCTGATGGCAATGCGATCGCGATCGCTGTAGCAGCATCCCTAAGCGGTGATGGAGCCAGTGGGGGAGAGGAAATCGTGGATAGTATCAAGCTATATATTGACGCGACTAATCGTGATGGGGGCATTAATGGTCGTCAGCTTAAATTAAATGTTTATGACGACAAAGGTAATGTGGATGGGGCAACTCAAGTTGCTAACGATATTGCTAAAAGTGATGCATTGGTGGTGTTGGGACATCGCTCCTCTGATGTCTCGATTGCTGCGGGTAGCATATACCAAGACAAGAAACTACCAGCGATAACAGGGACAGCCAATAGTCCGAAGGTGACGAGCGATCGCCCCTACTATTTTCGATTGATTTATACCAATCCAGCTCTTGCAAAAACTCTATCAATCTACGCACAGCAAGTATTGCAAATCAAAACCGCCAGTGTGATTTATGACAAGGCAAGCAAAAACGAGCTTGCCCAATCCGAGGTGATTAAGTCAGCTTTTGAAGCTAATGGTAATGGCAAAATTCAAAAAATTTGGGCAATTGACTCTGATCCCAATAATCGCAAAGCTTCGATACAGAAAATCGTGAATGAAATTGCCGCCGAGCCCGAAGCAGGAATTTTGTTTTTAACGTTATCCAAAGAAGAGGTTGCTGAAGATTTCTTGGTAGCTCTCAAACAAAAGGGTTTAAAGAATTCAATTTTGGGTGAGCAGGCTCTTGGGCGAGAATCCTTTTCTAAGCGGTTTGAAAAATACGATGAAGAAAAGAAAGATGAAGGATTCTTTACCGATGGCATGTATGTACCTCTGCCCATCTTGTTTGACAGTGCAGGAGCCGATGCTCAGGACTTCTTAACTTCCTATCAAAAAGCTTATAACAAGACTCCTTCGTATTTAGGAGCTAAGTTTTATGAGGTAGCGATCGCCGCAGTGGATGCGATTCGCAAAGCCAATCCTAAAGGCACAAATGTAGCAGGCGATCGCGAACAGGTGCGTGAGGCTTTAGCAGCGCTCAATAATCGCAAAGTAGGGATCAGGGGCTTAACAGGTTTGCTGTATTTTAATAGCGATCGCAATAGTGATCAGCCTGTGCGCCTTGCCCGATTCCAAAATCAAAAACTGATTTCTGCTTCTCAGCAATTTACCCCGATCGCTAACCCCGAACGATTGAATTTACCTAAGGAATTGCAATCGGGAAGTATTGTCCAGTCGGGCGATCAGTATTTTTGGCGGCAGCGTGTAGTTTACGCTGGGATGGATATCAATAAGCTGAATCGCATTGATAAGACATCTTTTACCGCCGATTTTTATGTATGGTTCCTCTATAACGGCAGTGATGAACCCACGGAAATTCAATTCCCTGATGCAGTTAGTAATAGTGTTAATCCTACTGCTCCTGTATTTGATGGCAAAGCTCCCATCAAGGCACAGGTGGTCAATGGCTTAAACTATCGCCTCTATCGGGTGCGGGGTGAATTCCGTAATGCCTTCGATTTTCGTGATTATCCCTTTGATTCACAAAAATTGAATTTACGCTTTGATAATCCTAATTTATCGACAGAGAGACTGGTTTATGCAATCGATACCGTTGGTTTGAAATTACCTAGATCGAAAGAAGCAGAAGCCAAACCTTTTAAAGGACTGCAACTTTGGAACTTCAAAGATATCACCTACTTCCAAGATTCTTCGCGTAGTACTTCCACTCAAGGCGATCCCGATTTGGTGAAGTCCAATGCTCAAATTGAATATCCCGGATTGAGCATTCGCATGACTTTTCAACGGAAAACTTTAGTATTTCTCTCGAAAAATGGATTTCCATTACTCCTGCTCGCATTCTTGACCTATTTCTGCTTGTTTTTCCCTTACAACATGTTTGTACCACGCACGATGGCTCCTGCCTCATCACTTCTATCAGGGATTGTGTTGTTATTATCATTTAACAATCAATTACCCGAAGTTGGCTATACCGTGGCGATGGAATATGTATTTTATGTGTATTTCAGTCTATGTCTAATCCCAATTCTGGTAACGGCAATCGGCACTAAGTTAGAAAAAGATGGTAATAACAAAGCCTTCCGCTATTTGAATATTGCATCTTGGATTATCTATCCTGTAATCTTCTTCTCAACATTTTTGACTTTTGCGATCACCTATAGCGATCGCTTGGTTTAATCTGTACGCGCAAGTTATCAGCTATATCATTACTTATTAAAGATCCGTCTCAATCCTCCTTGTAAAGGGGAAAGAAGAAGATTTAATTAATTCTCACCCCTTTTTGCAAGGGGGGATGGGCGGGATCTACACTCTAAAACCTAGACAGAACAAGTCTGTAATGAAACTATGAATATTAAGTGGAAATCTCAGTTATTGCTATTTATAGTAGCGATAACCACCTCAGTCGTCTCGGCATATACGGGGTTTGGGGCAAGCAATGCCATGATCGAAAGCGCGAAAAAGCGCGAGCTAAATGCCACTGCCACATTGATCCAGAGCAGCATCGCCGAACAGATTAGCAAAGCTTCAGCAAGGGCTTCATTGGTGACATTCTTACCTTCAATCAAACAGGCTTTTCGAGCAAAAGACCGCGATGGACTGATCGCACGTCTATTACCAGCGATGATTGTCCAACGTGACCAGTTTGGGGTGAAAGAAGGGCAGTTTATTTTACCGCCCGCGATCTCATTTCTGCGGATCTTTAACCCCAAGTTTGGACAGGGTGAAGATTTAAGCGGATTTCGTCAGATGGTTCTCGTGGCAAATCGCACTGGCGAACCCCAACGTGGTTTGGAAATCAGTCGTAGTGGGCTTAGCGTTCATGCAGTCTATCCCGTCAAAGATGATGAGGGAGTGATTGGTAGCTTTGATATCACCATGGGTTTCTCATCAGTACTGTCACAAACCAAGATAAATACTGGCTTCGATTCGGGTATATTCATTGATGATAAATTGATGGCTGACGTTGCCAAATTGGTTCCGCGTCCTGATAGCGAGAAGATTGTCGGCGGCTATCAAGCCATTGAGGTTACTGACTGGGCGGCTCTCAAACCACTGCTGTCGCCTTCTTTATTTGCCAGATCTCGTGATGTTGCTCTTGATATCCTCACAGTCAATGGCAATGACTATGGACTTGTATTAGTACCAGTACTTGATTACAAGGGTGAACGCATTGGCGCGGTGGTTGCGATTCGAGACTTTAGTGAATTCCAAATCAAGCAAAGATGGGCACTCACAGGCACAGTTGCGATCGCGGCATTGCAGATCGTGTTGCTCACAGGTGTCTTGTTTCTTGTGGTCAATGCCATGCTACTTAAGCCCTTTGGAGCGATCGCTAAGGCTAGTGAGGAACTAGCCGATGGTAAACTATCTCCCGATCTAGAGGATTTGGCAAACCGCCACGATGAGATTGGTGATATGGCACGATCGCTCCAAACCCTTGTTGCTGCTAAAGATGATGTTAAGGAGTCGAAAAATGCCTAAACTAAGGAAATTGTCGATATCCCGCCTAATCGTCATTGGGTTACTGTGCTTTTCGTTCTACTTTGCTACCTACATCGGCTCAGCCTCAAACCTAACAATAAGTACGATCTTTGCCCAATCTAATCCTGAGAAGATCAACAACACCTCATCATCTGAACCTAATGTGTCAGCAGTTAATCCAAACCTGACTGATGCTGAAAAGTCTTCATTAAGTAAAGATAAATCGACTGATGTACCAAATCCAGCAAGTAAAGATAACGCTACCGATGGAGTAAAGCCTTCATTAAAAGAGAACCCTAAGGATAGTGCAAAAAAAACTACTTCCCCAGATACAAATCCACTGGGAATGAATAATCTTGTGCCTTTTCCATCTAATGTACCTCTCCCACTAAAAGTCGGCGTAGCTTTATTTGTAAATAGCATCAGCAAAATCAACGAAGCTGCAAATACTTTTGAGAGTCAGTTTGACTTAAGGTATGACTGGACAGATCCTCGTTTAGCCTTTGATACTGGAGAGATGGGAACCAATCGTTTGGAATTTGGACAAGAAGTAGCGATCGCGAAGTTAGCGACTATCTGGAACCCGCAGATTAAAATCACTAACATCATTGAGAAAGATGCTCAAATTGTTCCGGGGTTATTTATTCACTATGACGGGAGAGTAGAACTTATCCAGCGTGTCAAGGCTACCTTTGAGACTAAATTAACTTTAGATGCCTTCCCCTTTGATACTCAGTCACTGCTAGTAGCCATGTTGTCATCTAAGTACAACTCCAATCAGATTATGTTGACTCAGGATCAAGACGATCTTAACGAATCAGGAATCAATCCAGAACTCAAGGTTAATGGATGGAAGCCACAGGGTATCAGCTTTAAAATGACACAACTCCGAGCTTGGAATGGTACTTTTCTACGTCAGATTGAGGCTCGCGTGGCGATGAAACGCATACCAGATGCAATTCTAGGCTCGATCTTTACACCTTTCCTCTTGACATTAATTGTGCCGACGATCTTTACTTTCTTTACAAACGTAGAATTAGCTCCTCGTTTGGTCGCGTGGAGCGGATCGATATTGGCTCTGGTAGCGCTGACCTTCACATTCTCGGTGCGATATCCTTGGCTAGGTAGCAACAGCCTCGTATCACAGATATTCACAGCAGGTCATGCCTTTCAGCTTGTCTCGGTACTCCTATCACTTACTCTATTTAATCCAGACGCAACTCGGAAAATGGATAGGTTCATCGTTGCTGAACTGATTATTTATCTGCGCTGGTTGGTTCCTGTTGGCTTTTTAGCGGTCTTGATAACTAAGTCTTTGCTGACAGCTTTTGACTGGTAATGGACTCTGTTATAGCCATAGCCACTTGTATTAGGACAAATCAAAACCCAGATAATGTGGCTATGGCTACACATAGTTCAGGAAATTGTTGTAGCGATTTGCAAATGAGTGCGTACTCATTTGCAAATCGCTATAATTCTTAATTCACTTTGTTTCTGAGAGCAAATTGGCTAGTCGGGGATATTTTGACACTAGACCGAATGTTTCTGGAGAAACCACATCATAGGTGAAATGACGTTGGGAAATACAGAAACGATCCCATGCAGCAACTTCAATACGGAATAGTTTGATGATGAAATTAACTAGAAATGGTGTAAGTTCAAATTGCCAGCCAACATTTAAATTTAAAAATTTACAAAATTGAGCAATCAGATCCTGTGCGGTTAAGCGTTGCATTCCTAAAACTAGACGAGCAGGCGATCGCGGAACTGATGGCGCAGTTAGTAAATGAGTCACTACTTGAGCAATATCGATCGCATGGACAAAATGAAAACTACCATCAGTTTTTAAAAATCTTGCGTACGGCACATATTTGAGAATATCTTTTAGTCCTTTGGAAAGGTGAGAGTAGGGCTTGTCTTTAGCCCCTCCAAAAACGAGAGTAGGAAATACAGTAATCAGGCGATCGCGAATAGTTGAATTTTCTATGGCTTCTAGACAAGCATGTTTCGAGGCAATGTAATCCGTACCAATTTCGCCTGCCTCAGGAATAATTTCGTTATGAGAATCGAGAATGCTGGCTGTAGAAAAATAGATAGCGCGTTCACAAACCTGTGGATCGAGCAAAGAAAATAATTCTAGGGTTTTATCACGGTTGACCACAAAAGCTTCTTGCCCCCCCCAGCCTGCCGCAGTACTCACTACAAATTCCATCGTGCGGAGCAAGTCTTTGTGGTTACCAATATTTTGCATTGAGTCTTCGATAACATGCACATTAGAGCGATTGCTTAAGTCGATTTGTAATTTGCGGCGATCTCGTACTAATAGATATAGATCATAGTCAGTTTTTTCTAAAAGCATCTCGATCAAATAATGACCGACACAACCGCTTGCACCCGTAATAAAGACTTTTTTTGGCATTAAATTCTAATCAATTAGTAAACCGAACTACCACGAATGGGTATGTCTCCTAACTTACCGCATTGACGGGGAATTGGTCTATAGCAATAATAAGGCTCGCTTCGATAATATGAGTGGTGACCCAAAGCGCCACCACTCATATTATC